>JALRDR010000388.1 GCA_023262145.1 Planctomycetaceae bacterium
TGTCACTTCCTTCCGCAATAATCTGCTCAATGAGCTGCCCGCGGATACGGAACAGTGTCCGCCAAATGCACTTGCCCTTGGACTGGATCACGAGGATTTTCTGGCTGCGCTGGCACCACGTCCGGTGATTATCCTGGCCAAGGAGAAGGACTTCTTCGACGTCCGCGGCAGCGAGGCAGCGTATCGTCGGCTGCAGCATCTGTATCGGCTGCTGCGAGCGGAAAGCAATATCTCGCTGTTCACCGGACCAACGGAGCACGGCTATTCCGTGGAGAATCGGGAAGCCATGTATGCGTGGTTCAACCGCGCGGTGGGATCGACGGTCCCCGCCGCTGAGCCAGAGCTGACGATTGAAACGGACGAGACGCTGCAATGTGCGAAATCGGGGCAGGTGGCAGCCATGGATTCGCGGACGGTGATGGAACTCACGGCTGAAAAGGCCGAGGCCCTGGTGGGATGTCGCGAACCGCTGGATTCGGCGGCAGTTCGGGCAGCCCTGCGGAAGCTGCTGCGAGTGCCGGCAGCCCCGGCTGTGCCGTCCTACCGTATTCTTCGTCCGCATACCGAAACCGCATATCGGCGGAAGTCTGTTTCCACCTATTTTCTTGAGGCGGAGGATGACTGCGGGCCGGTTGTTTATCGCATGGGCACAGAGACTCTGCAGTCGCGTCCGCCGCAGACGAATGCACCGGCGGTGCTTTACGTCTCCCATCATTCCGCGGACGCTGAACTGCGTGAAGAATGGCTGCAGCAGGCATTTGCGGAACATGAGGATGCCGTGTGGTATTCCTGCGATGTTCGCGGAGTCGGAGAATCACGTCCCAACACGTGCGGGCGAGACAGCTTTCTGCAGCCTTACGGCTGTGATTATTTTTACGCCATTCATGGGGTCATGCTGGGTGACTGCTATCCCGGCATGAAGACTCGCGATGTACTGGCAACGCTGCAGTGGCTGCACAGTCACGGGCATGCGGAGATTCATCTGATCGCCAACGGCTGGGGATCTGTTCCAGCCACGTTTGCTGCGGTACTGCACGGCACGCTGGCCAGCGTGCGGCTGTTCAACAGTCTGGATTCCTTCCGACAGATCGCAACCACTGAGACCTATACGTGGCCGTTGTCGACTTTTGTTCCGAATATTCTGCAGCACATGGACCTGCCTGACTGTTACGCATTGCTGCAGGACCGGGGCCTTCGCCGAGAACCAGTAACCACGGTGTAACGGCCCGACAGATGAATTAAGTTTGCACCTCATTCCAACTTCACTGCAGAACGATCAGCCGCACTTGCCTCACTGACGGAATCTATTCATGAGATCACTGCTGTCCGCTGTCCTGATTTTCAC
>JALRDR010000443.1 GCA_023262145.1 Planctomycetaceae bacterium
GGATTACTCACGTCGTCAACTATGACCTGCCGCAGGAGCCGGAGGCGTACGTGCATCGCGTCGGTCGAACAGGTCGGGCAGGACGTGAGGGTGTTGCGATTGCGTTCTGTACGGCAGACGAAAGAAGTGAGCTGGCAGCCATTGAGCGACTCATCGGCCACAAGCTGCCGGTCGCGAAGAATGAATTTCGTCGAGTGGATTCGAGGGCAACTGACAACGCTGTGTCTGCTTCTGCTCCAGCTTCTGCTGCTGCTCCTCGACGCTGGAGACAAGGCAGCAAGAAGGCAGTGGAAGAACGGACGGAACAGAATTCCGCCCGGAACAGACGGCACCGCCGTCGACCAAAGTCATCGTCAGCTGCATCGCGGTAGGCGGATCACACTGGTCAGAACAGTGGTGCAACGGGCTGTATCGGCAAGGAGTGCTGCCTCCTTGCCGGGATTGGGGTAAGCGGGTGCAGCTGCTTTTCTGACGCCCACACAACAGCTCTGCCGAAGCAGCATCACTGTGTTCAAGGCAACCGGCGGCGCGTCTGGAGACAGTCAGAAAGCGTTTTCCGGAGTTTTCGCCGACCGTCGGTTTCACAGCACCGAACCGCATGGTCTTGAGGAAAACACAGCCTCGGGGGAAGCAGAAACAGCGATCGGGGGGGCTTTTGCGTTCCGACGGAACCACGTGGCGGTATTGCCTTCGTGCGGCGTCTGTTGAATCGACCGCTGTCATCACTTTGGGCTGTTGAGTGCAGGAATAATCCGCCAGCACCGGTCCCTGGCCGTTCCGCCGTTTTTCCGTTGGACAGTGACAACGAGCCCCCGGCACCTTCGGCACAACGCGATGTTTTCTGACTCATTGCAGCGCATGCTGAGCACGAAATGACTGCCCTGGCCCGGGGCGCCTTTTCAACTCCAATCAAGCGCTTCAGGTTGCTCTGACCACGTTGGCGGGAAACGCCTGCAAGCTCAACTGAAAAACGCAAAACCAATGGGCGGCGCATGACACAGGCGGGCTGCTTCCGATTACAATGCAGGGAACACCCTGAATCCTGATCGGAGCCTGAAATCAACATGCGACGTCATTTTGCCATGTTCCTGATTCTGTTTTTCTGTCTCACGCCCTGTGCTCAGGCGCAGCACGAATCATTGACCATCGACCGTATTTTCAAGGATGGTCAGTTCAATGCCCAAAGCTATTCGGTCAACTGGATGCCTTCCGGTGGCAGGTTCTTTGTAAAACGCCAGGCATCCGATGGAGCCGGCAATGACATCGTTCTGATTGACCCGCTTGGAAAGCAGCGTGATGAGGTACTGATTCCGGCGGCGGGTCTGATAACGCAGGGAACATCAAAGCCGATCGAAATCGAAAGTTTCGAGGTCTTTTCCGATAACACGAAGGTACTGATCTTCAACAACACGCAGCGTGTCTGGAGATACAACACGCGCGGTGATTACTGGGTTGCGGATCTGCAGAATGGCGGCATCAGGAAACTGGGTGGTCCCGATGCTCAGCCGGCAACGCTGATGTTTGCGAAGTTTTCACCTGACGGCAAAAGTGTGGCGTATGTGCGTGATCGCAACGTCTATATCGAGAGCCTTGTGAACGATGAGATTCGGCAGATCACTGAGACCCCCAGTGAATTCATCATCAACGGAACCTCCGACTGGGTCTATGAAGAGGAGCTTGATCTGCGTGATGGGTTTGCCTGGAGTCATGATGGAAGACAGATTGTCTTCTGGCGTTTCGATACCAGCGACGTCGGGTTGTTCACGATGGTCAATAACACCGACGAACTTTACCCGCGTCTGGTTCAGTTTCAGTATCCCAAAGTCGGCACCACGAATTCGTCGGTTTCAATCGGCATCTTTCATCTGGATTCGGGGCAGACGAAGTATGTGGACTTTCCCGGCGACCCTCGCGAGAACTATCCGGCAAAGCTGGACTGGATTCCGGGGTCCAGCCAGTTTCTGATGCAGCGGCTGAACCGTCTGCAGAACGTGAACACGATTTACGCTGTCGATGCGAGCTCCGGTGATTTTCGCGTCGTCTGCACAGACAAGGGCGAGGCCTGGGTGGATGTCTGTGAGCAGATACAGTTCACACCCTCCGGGAAGCAGTTTACCTTTATCAGCGAACGCGACGGCTGGCAGCACATCTACCTGGTTGACGTCGAAAGCGGTGAGCAAACGCTGTTAACGCCTGGAGCGTTCGACATTGTTCAGCTGTACCGCATCGACCTGGAAGCACAGTACTGCCTGTTTCAGGCCTCACCTGATGACTCAAAGTCACGTTACCTGTACAAACAGGCTTTCGGCAGTCCCACTCCGGTACGACTGACTCCGGCGGATCAGCACGGCTGGCACGACTACTCAGTTTCTGCAGATGGCCTGACTGCCATCCATACGCATTCCCGAATGGGAGTTCCACCAACGATTCGAACAATCACACTGCCTGATCACAACACGGTGAGAATTGAGGCAGACAACGCGGAGGTCAGGCAGCGAGTGGCTTCACTGGCCGAAATCCGACAGGAATTCGTGCAACTGACGATTGACGATGGCTCAGGCGGCGACCTGAAGATTGACACATCCCTGATGTTTCCTCCTGACTTCGACGCCGCAAATGGCAACAAGTACCCGCTCCTCGTTTATGTTTACGGCGAACCGTGGGGAACGACTGTCACAGACCGCTGGGACAGCAGAAACTACATGTGGCATCGGCTGCTTTGCGAACACGGCTACATCATCGCAAGTTTCGACAATCGCGGCGCGAGGTGTCCGCGTGGGGTCGCGTGGAGAAAGGCGATCTACAGGAAGATCGGGATCATCAATGCGTCTGACCAGGCGGCTGCACTGCGAGTGTTGCTGGACCAGCATGCGTACATTGATCGTGAACGTGTTGGCATCTGGGGATGGAGCGGTGGCGGGTCATCAACTCTGAATGCGATGTTCCAGTACCCTGACCTGTACCATGTTGGCGTGTCAGTGGCACCGGTACCCGACCAGAGATATTACGACACGATTTATCAGGAGCGCTACATGCAGACTCCGACGCTGAACCCTGAGGGATTCAGCAACGGTTCACCCATTTCCCATGCTCAGAACCTGAAAGGGAAGCTGCTGCTGATTCATGGGACCGGGGACGACAATTGTCACTACCAGACCATGGAGTTGCTGATCAACAGGCTGATCGCGGAGGACAAGCAGTTTGAGATGATGGCCTACCCAAATCGGTCACACTCCATCCGTGAATATGAGAATACGACGCCACACCTGCGCAGGCTCA
>JALRDR010000465.1 GCA_023262145.1 Planctomycetaceae bacterium
TACGAAGACGTGCCCATACTTTTCCGCGATTTCAACCCATGCGGGCGCCGGATCGCAATCAGCTCAGGAAACGTGCAAACACCTGCTGAGTCTTCTCCCACATTGCCTCCGAGAGCACATGCCCCGTATCCTGCTCAATGAACCACGTAAAGCGATCTGCGACCCCCGCCGCCGCATACGCCTGAGCAATCTGTTCGCAGCCGGCACGCGCTTCCGCGATGGGTGATCCGCCGTCATTCTCACCGAGGTTCAGATGCAGAACGCGAGGAGCAATCAGTGCTGCCATGTCCGGGGTGTCACCGAACTGATGCAGCCCGGGCACAAAATTGGGAAAGCAGTGCAGCAGCTTTGTGCGGTGAATGGCCCCATACGTCGGCAGACAGCAGTTCCCTACCAGAACTTTCAGCCGAGGCTCCCACGGCCCGACCAGCCACGTATGAGTTGATCCCATGGAATGCCCGTAGCAGCCCATCCGTTCCGGATTCACCTCCTCACGTGAAGCGAGGTAATCCACGGCCCGCCGCATATCCAGGATGTTCTTCCACGCCATACTCCGTCCGGCTACCAAATACCGCAGGAACTCAAAGCGTTCGTAATTGCCACCCTGCAGTCTTCCCTCCGGGTCCTGCCGCTCCTCAAAACACAGCGCATCCGGACACAACACAACGTAGCCAAGCTTAGCCAGTGCCGCCCCCGTGTGGTGCATGGGATCACCGGCCAGACCCGCCGGTTCCGTCTTTCCCAGATGCCACTGCCCGGCATGCTGGTGCCAGACCGTAATCCCCGGTGCCGGACTGCTGGCGGAAACACCGTCCGGGATGAGCAGAATGGCGGGAACGCGATCACCGGGTTCGACGGCGTAATCCACCCACAGCAGACGATACCCGTCCTGCTGCTCCTCTTTCAGAACGCGTGGTTCGAGCGGACAGGGATCTGGCCACTCACCGCCCAGGCACTCCAGCAGACGCGTTCGAAACGCAGCCGGAGCCAGCGGTTCACCTGCATCGGTTGCTTCCTGCGACACTTCTGTCCCCTGTGCTGCAGCTCCCCCGGCGATCATCGCCGAGGCGGCCAGAAACCCGCGTCGATCTGTCGACATGACAACACCCCCCAGCATACTGACACTGTCTGCGCTGAATACAACACGCTGCTGTATTCACCTCATTCACTCAATCCGTGCGGAATACTCCGGAAGCAGATTCACGCCCGTCAAACGCCGTCAGAATCACAACACTCCCGGAAGGCAGGTCCACCAAAGGAATCTCAGGCACCCAGCCCTCGGCATCGCTGCGAATAGCCCGCAGCGGCAGGCCCGCTTCTGAAACAACGCGGACATCGGCATTCGGCAGCGTCCGGTGCCGTGACACCCGACTTGCCGGCAGGCGACCAGTGAATGACGCCGTCGTCGTCAGTTCACCCCCACCTCGTGGCGGCTTACTCGGAGCATCCACCAGGTTACGAATGCGCAGGCCAATCCCGGGATCAGTCGCAGCCGCGTCGAATTCCATCTCCAGAAAGTTCCAGTAGAACGGCTGACCGGAGGCGTGCCGATTCAGATCAGGATCGGCGTGCGTCTTGTGATACAACGCTGTTACTTTCACCGCACGCCCATCGTAGTCCTGCATCTCACGGCCAAACCCGGCAATCACATCCCTGCCTCCGGAACGACCGATCGGACCAAAGCTGCATTCGATCAGGCGGTGCGTGGTATTCTGCATTATGCAGCCGTTGTGCACATCTCCGTAGACAGAGACAATCCCTTCACGCGAACCCAGCAATTCGATGACTCGGTCACATCCGGCAGCAACCCAGCCGGCGTAGTCGGCTGCGACGCGATCGCGCTGAGCGAAGTCGTCCTCCGTCTGGCTGTATGCCTTTCCTCCGGACCAGATGGTGTGCATACCGTTCAGGCCCGTCAGGCAGATCAGCCGTGAGGAATCCGTGCGAATCAGCTGCTGCAGCCAGGCAAACTGTTCCTCCCCCAGCAGACTGCGAGTGGGATCGCTGCGATCATAAACCTGACGATCGTGCCCCCAGCCTTCGTCGTCCCAGATCGCCGTATCCTGACTGGATCGCCATAATCGTGAATCGAGTATGGCGAAGGTGAAATCCCGGTTTGGCATCTTCCATGCTCGCCACCTCCTGGGGTTCGCCTCAGGATCAACTGCCTCATCCCCGCTGATCAGGTGCTGCACAATCTGAAAATTTCGACGCATGTAATCGCGGTCCTGCCCAAGGCCTTCCTTGCGACGCAGGATCAGCTGTTCCGGCCCCTTGACATCGTCCATTCCATAATCATGGTCACCGGGATTAATCACATTCCAGTGCCGCATCATCTGCCAGCGTGTGGTGGGGCCGCAGATCGTGGCGGAAATCATCCGATAAGCGTCGTCGGTACTGGGTGGATACAGCACCAGCTCCAGATACCACACGTCGTCTTCCCAGCACATGATCTGAAAACTGTAGTCCTCCAGATGCCGGTAGGCTTCCACGGTGGGCTGGTCCCGGAACTGCCAGTCATCACCGCCACCCAGAATCTGCCAGCCATCAGCCGTACGTTGCTGCAGGCCACTCGTAATTGCATGACAGCTCAGACCGCACAGACGATACGGTGCCTGCAGCTGCGGCAGTCGACCAACGTACGCTCCCGACAATGGCACATCGCCAACGTAACCGGTGCCCGGTCCCACAGCAGCCGTTCCCGGACGTGGGTCTCCTGTCACGTTGCGACCATCCTTCCAGATGGTGTAGTACATCGTCGCTGCCGCGGGGCTAACCGGGAGTGTCACGGAGATACTTGCAGTATTCCGACGCCACTCATGATTCACGATGTCCGCCGCTCCGCCTACAGGGACGGCTTCCCAGCCTCCTGTTGGTGATTCCTGGTCGGAAACGCGGATTTCCGCTCGGCCTCCTTCAGAGCTGAAAAGTGCCACAAACCGCACGGTCCAGTTCCCCTCAACCTGCTGCAGCGTGTCTCCCAGCGGATAGCAGGTCAGACACTCAGGCTGCGGCGTCTGCAGACGCATTTCCGCCACCGCATCCACATCAAACCGAGGGACCGAGAAGTCAACCAGCCCGCGTCCGACGATTCCGGCATATCCGGACACCCGCTGTGATGCTCGCTTCTGCACAACAGTGACGCGTTGTCCGCGAGGCGTCTGCAGCGAAGCGGTCATTTCAGTCTGCTGCCCCTGGCGAACAGCCCGCAGTGTTATCTGCACTGTGTCGCCGATGCGAAGCTCAGGCGCTGGTTGCAGTGTCGCCGGCTGACCTCCCCTGCCACTTGTACCGCGAAATCCAAACTGTCCATCATCGGACCAGCCCACAAACTCCGCATTGCGAACCTTGTTGTAGCTTTCAAACAGACTCTTCGCCCCGAACACCAGCCCCAGCAATCCGTACCCTGGCTGATACATCTTCCAGTCTGGTGCATCACCGTCGCGTTCAACATCAGCAACACCGTGGTACACGAACTCGGCGGAGACGGTCCAGTTGTCTCCCAGCTTCCAGTCGTTGCGGTAAAGTGTGCCCGGGGGAAGCGAAGGGTCATACTCAACCGGCATCGTTCCACCGTTCCGACCATGACTCTCATAGTGAAATGGGAAGCCGGTATTGCGCGCCCGCTCGCCGTAATTCCCGAACCGACGTCGCACTGCTCCGTCGCTCACCTGCCAGAACCCCGGATTCAGACTCTCCCATCCGGGGCCAACGCTGAGCGAATCCAGCGATAAAGCGGTTCGGGTCGGGTTACGTCCCGCTGCCACCACGCGCTGCCCCAGTGTCGCGGCGGCTATGGCGCCACCTCCGAGCTTCAGGAAATCTCGTCGGTCCATGCCGCCGTCCGGCGTATCCTGAGTCATCTAAGGCACCTCTCTGCTGCTGCATTCCCACTGCAGGCACATCTGCACCTGTCCGAATGCACGGATGGATCATGATAAGCTAACACAACACGGCCCCTGACCGCCAACCCGTGCCATCGCCAGACATCTTGCCGGTTGATGAATCAGCAGTCAGAATCCGGAATTCAATAGCAGTATCTTCAGGCCACGCTGCCGGGCATCACTTGCTGGGACTGGACCCGTGCCAGCTGACAACCTCCCCGCAGTCGGAAAGACAGGATCATTACAGCGACATGGCACATCATCGCGATATCCCTGCCCGCATTCGCAAAGTTGAACTCGGGTGCCTGACCTGTGTCTCGACGCTGCTGCTCTGGTGTCTGCTGAACCCGACATGGCGAGGAACAGGTTATCCGTTCGATCAGTAGGACCCACGAGTGGCAGCAGAACGGAGCGTTCGGAATTACCGGCCATGGTGCCGGGACGATCTCGCGCAGAAGTCCGCTCTGGGATCCACCGCAGCCGTCCGGACAGCTCACAGCAGAAATCCGCTGGCCACTGCAGCCGGTGACTCAGCCGTACTGCATTGAAA
Organism: Planctomycetaceae bacterium; assembly: GCA_023262145.1. GTDB lineage: Bacteria > Planctomycetota > Planctomycetia > Planctomycetales > Planctomycetaceae > SXXK01. Next base: position 4,435 of record JALRDR010000465.1, read on the forward strand.
TTGACCCTGGCGAGACAGCACTGCGGTTCTGGCTGGGGCTGATTCTGATCGCCGGATTGATTCGCGGCATAACGTCGCTGTCAGGACTCCGCCGGTGTGGTGTGATCATCGAGAGTTTCCGGCAGTTCTTTCCATTCGGTGGTGCAGCCCTGCTGGCCTGCGGCGTCATGGCCGCATTCACAATCGGGGCTTTCCCGGGCCCGGTTCTGTCTCTGTTCGTCGCATTCTCCAGCATCGCCGCGGCCGTAATACGAGCAGCTTCGCTCTGCAGCAAAGCGCACGCCGTCGAATCGACCAACCCTGACTGCAGCGATCGTGCATCATGAACCGTTCAGCATCCAGACAACAGCAGTCCCCGTGGATCCCGGCCGGCGAGGTTCGCCTGGGAGCGCACGGTTGCTGGTGAGCACAAGCACTTCGTCCCGCGAGACGAAGTGCTTGTGACGGCAACACGACCCGCCGGTCTGGCGGACAAGTGCAACGGGTGCGTTGCCGTCAGCCTCACGCACGCGGGAAGCCAGTCGCCTACCCTGACAACGACTACCAGAGACGCCTTTGAATTCCGACTTTCGCGGGAATGACGTGCTTGTGAAACTGGGAGGGTCTGCCATCCCCTGCCAGAATGAGAGAACTGCAACAACCTGTTGGATATCAGTTCGTTGTCCCATCGGCAGCACCCTTCATCACCAGGCTGATCTGGTTTCCCATGCACAACAACAACCCCATCGCAGTTCGTTCAATCCTGCTCATTCTGCTTGCGGCATTCGCTTCGTCCCTGCATGCGGACACCCGTGCTGATGATCTGTTCGGCGACTGGAGCCTGCAGCTGGATTCAGCAACTCCAGCATGGATGAGCGTACGGCAGACAGACGGACAGCCAGAGGTCCGCTTTCGTCTGTACGTCGGATCCGACGGTCCTCATCCGGACGTCAGTCTGCTGCAGAACACCCTCCGCTTCACACTGAAGCAGAATCGCAACGCTGCCGGCAGGACATCTGTCGAAGCGAACCTTGTCGACGGTCAGCTGCAGGGTGCCGTCTTCACGAGCGACGGGAACGGGACCGTTATCCGAGATCCGTTTCGCGGCATCAGGATTCCGCCCCTGCCAGACACCCCCCCTGATCTGTCCGCGGTACGCTTTGGAGAGCCGATCGCGCTGTTCAATGGCCATGACCTGACCGGCTGGCGACCACACGAATCGGACAAGAAGAATGGCTGGAGTGTGCAGGATGGAGTGCTCACGAACACCACGCCCAAAACCGATTTCAGCGCCACCGGGGCCTATGCCAATCTCCGCACAATTGAAACCTTCGCAGACTTTCGACTGCACATTGAGTTTCTGATTGAATCCGACAGAAACAGCGGAATCTACCTGCGAGGAATGTACGAGGCACAGGTTGTTGATCGTGACAGCCGTATGCAGGGCATCCAGGGACCAGGCGCAATCTTCGGACAGATCGAACCGACTGAAAACGCAGGTCTGCCGGGCGGGCAATGGCAGACATACGATCTGACGCTGGTCGATCGGCACATTACCGTCGTGCTCAACGGAACGAAGGTCATTGACAATCAGCCACTGACAGGCCCCACCGCAGGCGCGGTCTTTACGAATCCCGCTGCACCCGGTCCGATCTACCTGCAGGGCGATCATACGAGTGTGCGATACCGGAATATTTCTCTGGCACCGGTCCATCGAGACTGATTCAGGCTGCGTCCTCAGACGATGCCGCTGATGTCGATCAGATGCAGTTGTCGCCCCTGCCCCGCCACGGGTGCATCTATGCAGACCAGTTTTCCATCAGGACTGAATCGCGGATGAGTATCCACTCGCCATTCCCCCGTATATTCCGGCGGCAGATGAAACTGACCGAGATCCGTCCGCTCGCCGCTGCCGATGTGATACAGGTGCGGCGTCTGTAGTCTTTCAGCTCCCTGCGGATACGTGTCATTCAGAATCCATTCGTTCCCAGGCAGATAAGACAGATGCCCGCTGCCATCCAGCACACCACGGCCGATCTGCCTGACATCTCCTCCGCCTGCAACATCTTCAAACAGGAAGTTGCCCCACGCAGTCTGACCCTGCAGATCCTTTGACTGAGCCAGAATGTGATTGTTGTCGCGCCAGATAAAATGTGAACAGTATCCGTTGGCAATCACAATCCTCACGTCGCTGCCATCTGCCGCTGCCGTAATCATTCGTGTAAGCCGGGAACCGTTGGGATATCGCCAGCGGTGCAACGCAATGAAGCGACTTCCGTCGGGACTGAACAGCAGATGATTGAAGTAATGCTTGATTCCGGACTGGTCGTTCGGAATTTGCCCCAGCGCTGCGACATCGGCCAGAGACAGAATCAATTCAGCAGTTGAAACTGCTATGTTGGGGGGAATTATTGGCTACTGGTTTGGAAGTCGAAGCTGGCAGAAAA
>JALRDR010000539.1 GCA_023262145.1 Planctomycetaceae bacterium
GTCACTGTTCATTTTCCGCAGCATGTCCCGTAACGCATCGATGTCATTCTTGATCGCTTCTCCGCCGGTGAGCAGTTGGGGAGGTCCGCAGAAATGGAAGCGATTATCGCTGAGTTCAGAGAACCGCTCAATTCGTCCCACGAGTTCGGGACAGGCATCGGCAACACATTGATCAATCCAGAACTGCACTCGGGGCGTTTTCTGTTCCGAGGCTTCAAGCAAATCTGTCAGTACGGCGGAATCCCGGCCGAACAAGTCCTCCGTAAAGCGAAGACGATGTGTGAATCGAACAGCAAACGGTTTGTCAGTTGAATGCGAGTTGGCTGCTGACATGGCTGATGGCTGCGGGGAACTTCCGGGGGAGGGATGGTTGAGGCAAGTGGTGCAGACGCTGTCTTCTGCGGGCATTGTGCCGCATGCTTTGGCAAGCAACAAGTCGCGGCCCACGAATCACCGGACTCTGCCGTGATCCTCCCGGATTGTTCCGGATGATACGACGGGGGTGGGAAAACCAGCGGTGCCGAAATTCACAACTGCGAATTCTGCGTGGTGTTTGAGGCAGAACGGTATGCGTGGAGATGTGAATCCAGCGTTTCAGTTCCCTTTTTCCTGCCGATAATCCTCCTAATCGTCCTAATCCATACGGTCGTCCTTAGCTTTCGCAAAGACCGGCAATGATCGCCTCTCTCCTGAATTATCCAGACTGCTCAGGACGAAAACACTCCTGTTGTTACCCAAAGGGCGAGTCGACAGTCGTTGGAAATACGTGATGCTGCGTGTGCATCAGTGCGATCTGTCGAGCTCTCTCAGCAAGAACGATGTGTAGGAGAACTTACGATGAGAACGTTCACACTTGCAGCTGCTCTGGTGGTCTTCGGAATCGCCAACAGCGCCCAGGCCGGTCTGTTCGGTCTGTTCAAGGCCGACAAGGGCTGCGGATGCAGCGTCGAGCCGACCTGCGTGGCTCCAAGCGAGCCATCCTGCCATGCACCGGCTGAATGCGGTGACGGTGGCGAAGCTCCGAGCTGTGCAGCTCCCTGCGAGCCGACATGTGCAGCTCCGGCTGAATGTGGTGATGGTGGCGAAGCTCCGAGCTGTGCAGCTCCCTGTGAGCCAAGCTGCCATGCTCCAGTCGACGCTTGTGGCGACGGCTGCAATGAAGGCTGCAACGACGGCTGCGGACTCCGCATGCCTAAGCTGCACCTGCCCAAGCTGCGTCTGCCCAAGCTGCGTCTGCCACGCCTGCACCGCAGCTGTGGCGACGAGTGTGCTGATGCATGCGTCGTGGCAGAAGCGCCCACCTGCTCAGCTCCATGCGAGCCGACATGTGCAGCTCCTTGCGAACCAACCTGTGCTGCTCCAGCCGCTGGATGCAACTGAAGCAGGTTTGGCGTAAGGTGAGGTGATTAGCCTTCGTGATGCTGAGAGACAGACGGTTCAGGGAGCGAAAGTCGTGAGTCGCTCCCGCCGTCCCTTCAACTTGCTCCGTGCGGTTGGCAGCAGTGAAAGGACGTCGTACGTTTCCGGATCACGGTTAAAAACCCAGCCTTCCGCCCAATGATGCTGAGGTCAGTGAGAGTACTCACTTTTGGGGAACACGCCACCGAGAGAACTTCTCGGGCCGCGGTTCCACCAGTCAGGGATCAGCAAACAGGGTGGAACCGTTGGAGACAACAGACGGCGATGACCTCCGTTCCTGGCGGGTCATCGCCGCGTCTGTTTGCACTCACTGAATGTGAGATGAGAGTTCTGCAATGGCAAAGCCTGATCCTCGTCCGCCGAACGGCCCGGCAATGAGGCTGTTACCGAGCGGTTGATCATCCTGCGGGCGTTTCTCTGCAGCTGCGTTTCTTTCCGTCGGCAGCACGTTCCCGCTGGCGTATTTGTGGCCCGATGAATCGCTTCGGCCAATTCGGGGAATCCCGAATGAAAAGCGCGTGCCGCAGGTTTCAGTGACTAACGATTGAGACACAATAGGCGGGCAGATTTCACGCTTCCCTGTTCTGTGTTTCTCGGAGTCTCAGGATGTCCGCACAGTCCTGCTCACCCGCAGTGCCCCCCGAATCAGCAACCGCCAGCAGTGCTGTTGTTACACAAGTCCGGAAGCTTGCTCAGGAAACGTGGGCTGTGCGAATCCGTTGCCCCGAACTGGCCGCTACCATCCTGCCCGGACAGTTCCTCATGATTCGTCCCGCAAACGGCAGTGATCCATTGCTGGGAAGGCCGTTTGCACTGTTTGACACCTGTCCGTCTGATACCAGCACACCAGAGGAACTGGAGTTTGGTTTCGTTCGTATCGGAAAGCTCACCGGCCAGATGAGTCTCTGGCAGCCGGGGCAGATTGTCAGTGTTTGGGGGCCGCTGGGAAATGGATTTCCCGTCCCGGATTGCCAGCGTCTGATCTGCGTTGCCGGAGGTATTGGTCAGACTCCATTTCTGGCAGTGGCGCGTGAAGCGCTGGGACATGCCGCATATGGTTCGCCGCAGCGAGCCTGCAAATCTCGCCCGGAGGTAACATTGTGCTACGGGGTTCG
>JALRDR010000601.1 GCA_023262145.1 Planctomycetaceae bacterium
CGTCACTCTCGATGTTTTCCATCGCGCATTCAACAGCACGCCGCAAAGTGTTCCAGAAAACATCGTTGTTTGGCAAGAGCAGCTGTGTTTTCGCATCCTTCCATAACGGTCTGAGCTGACATTTCGACTTGTGATTCGACGTCAGGGAACGTAACCTGAAGGACCGCCCGAACCCACGGAGATGCCCTCCATGATCAGATTCTCATCAGCCGGCCAGCCCATTCTGCTGGTGGCACTACTCCTGCAGCCCTGCCCGACAGCGTTTGCCACACCCGGTGCAGCGGCTCAGGCGGACGAACAGTCCTCCCCTGCCGAACCGGGCAACGATGTACAACTCTGGACCACCCAGGTCGCTCCCCTGTTGCAGGAACACTGCTGGTCCTGTCACGGCTCAGACACACAGGAATCTGACCTGCGTCTGGATACGTTGCAGGGACTGTCCCGGGGTGGTAAGGCTGGCCCCCCGGTGATTCCCGGAAAACCGGCTGAAAGCCTGCTGCTGATTACGGTGCGGCATGCAGATCCCGCACTCAGGATGCCCCCGGAGGAAAAACTGAGCGATGAGCAGGTTGCCACTCTGGAACGCTGGATTGCAGCTGGTGCCCCGCACCCGGAAGGCCAACTGGTGATCTCCGATCCGGTCCCGCACTTTGATGTGAATGAGGCCCGCTCCTGGTGGTCACTGCAGCCGTTGCAGGCACCACAACTTCCAGCAGACGCAGCATCCGGAATTGATGTGATCCTGTCAGGCCTGCAGCGAGAAAAGGGTGTGCAGCTTAACCCTGCCGCAGACGCAGTTACTCTGCTGCGACGAGCGCACTTCGCTCTCACGGGAATTCCGCCCACACCGGCACAGGTTGACGAATTCCTCGCGGATCCTTCTCCCGCAGCATTCAGCCGGGTCATTGATCAACTTATGGAGACGCAGCAGTACGGTGAACGCTGGGCGCGGCACTGGCTGGATGTGGCGCGCTATGCAGATTCCAATGGACTTGATGAAAACATTGCTCATGGCAATGCCTGGCGTTACCGGAACTATGTCATCAGGTCACTTCAGCATGACAAGCCGTTCGATCAGTTTCTTGCCGAACAGATCGCGGGCGATCTGCTCGCAGCAGATGTAGCCGAGGAAGACCGTCGTGGTGAACTGTTCACCGCAACTGGTTTTCTTTCTCTTGGTCCGAAAGTTCTGGCAGAAGGCGACGAAAAGAAACTGCTGCTCGACATCATCGACGAGCAGATGGACACCATTGGCCGTTCCATGCTGGGAATGACAATTGGCTGCGCACGCTGCCACGATCATAAGTTTGATCCGATTTCACAGGCCGACTATTACGCTCTGTCAGGGATCTTCCAGAGTACGAAAACCATGGAATCTCTGGCCAGAATTGCGAAATGGCATGAGAATCCGATCGACACCGCTGCTGACCGCGACGCGCGTCAGGCGCATCAGCAGCAACTTGATGAGCTGCAGGCACAGATTAACACGACGGTCTCTGCTGCTTCTGCGACAGCTGGAAGTCCGCAGGACCTGCCGGATGAAAAGCTGCCGCAGGACGTACAGACGCAACTGAAGCAGATGCGTGAGC
>JALRDR010000666.1 GCA_023262145.1 Planctomycetaceae bacterium
GGGTGGGACTGAGATATTCCTTTCCATAAAGAGCGTCAACTTTGTTGCGCGCCGCCCCGATTGCCTCTCCGCTGAGCGAGACGCTGTCGGTTCGCATATAGGTGATGTGACCTTCTTCATACAGTCGCTGAGCAACCTGCATGGTCTGTCTGGCTGTCATCCCAAGCTTGCGATTGGACTCCTGCTGCAGCGTGCTGGTCGTAAACGGTGGATAGGGGCGTCTGGTCTGCCGCTTCTGTTCCACTGCCGTAACGGACCACGAACTTTGTTCGATTTTTCGTTGAGTCTCCCGGGCCATTGATTCGGACAGCAGAATAACGTCTGCACCGGCTTTGAGTTGCCCGGTGTGCTCATCGAAGTCTTTTCCTGTTGCGACTTTACGTCCACCGAGTGTCTGCAGGACCGCTTCGAAGGAACTGTTGCTTTGAGCCAGCAACATGGCCTTCAGGTCCCAGAACGTTCCACTGCGGAACTTCATTCGTTCAATCTCGCGGGACACCAGCACACGAACGGCAACACTCTGAACCCGGCCTGCTGACAGACCACGGGCGATCTTTTTCCAGAGCAGGGGGCTGAGTGTGTAGCCGTACAGGCGGTCAACGACACGGCGCGTTTCCTGGGCCTGAATCAGGTTGTCGTCCAGTTGCCGAGTATTGGCAACGGCTTCGAGAATGGCTGCTTTTGTGATCTCCGAAAAAGTCATCCGGGAGATGGGGACCTTCGGTTTGAGCACTTTGACAAGGTGCCAGCCGATGCTTTCCCCTTCGCGGTCCTCGTCAGTTGCCAGTACCAGTTCCTGGACACGCGCGAGGTCCTGTTTCAGTTCGGCGATGAGTTTTTTCTTCTCTTTGGGTACGACGTAAAGCGGATCAAAGTCCTCCTCGATGTTGACGCCGAGCGTTGCCCAGGGCTGTTTTTTTACGTCAGCAGGAATCTCGGAAGCACTTGAGGGCAGATCTCTGATATGCCCCATACTGGCTTTGACAATGTAGTTATTCCCGAGGAATCCAGCGATTTTTCGTGCCTTGGCGGGTGATTCGACAATCACCAGGGCTTTCTTGAGCGCGACCATGTACAGCGGGTTTCTGCTTCAAAAATACAGGTAACCGAAGTGCTCCGACTTCGTCTCTTCCCTCTCACGTTAAGCCAATTCTCTCTCTGATGTCAACTCGCTCACGCAAAGCGGCTCAGAATCTCTGGCAGCGAAGATTGCGATGCGAAGAGTTTTTATTCATTTTGTTCTTCCGAGATGGATTTGCCGGAAGTTTGGTTGCCCTTGTCTCCAACGCCCTGACGGCTAGAATCACCGCTCGTGAATGCCTGCTCAAGTTCCCGATCCTGCCGAGAATGCGGATTGCATTGCCGGATCAGGTAGTTTCAGGTGTCTGGCAGGTGTCTGGCAGGAAGCCCGGAACCATTTGAGCGAACTGATGCGTTTGCACACTGGTTGTTTTGCGCATCAATGTTGCTGTTCAGAGATGTCCAAAACGGCAATGTTTGGTTGCTTTGATTTACCCACGGTAACTCCGTGTGATCACCGCTGTTCATTTTGCAAAGGTGACATCTCTTCGCGGTGTGGTCAGAGCAGAACCTGCTGTCTCGGTTGTGGATTTTCCGGGTGATCAGATCATTGTGCAGTTGTGAAACGCCGCAACTTTGTATGGTGCTGCACTGCCTGGTTCATTGTTTTACGTAGTTGATTTGCGTAGTTGATTTGCGTAGTTGATTGCCTGATTGCCTGCGAAGGTTTGGTCTGTGGTTTCCTCGACCACTCAGTAGTGTGCTGAGCGGTCAATGTTTTGGCTTAATCCGGATTCCAGTCCGTTCACCAAGAGTGTCCCTATGAGTTCTCCGTTTACGTTTTTTCGTCGACATCAGCACGTAACGATGGTCGGCGTGGTCATTCTCTCGATGGTGGCGTTCACCATCGGTGATCTGATGACTCAGCAGTCGAATCAGTTCGTGGCACTTGGTGTTCTGCTTGGTGGAGGCCTGATGGCTTTCCTCGGAATCCGTCAGGGCAAGTGGGTTTCCTACGGGATTTCCGGCGCGGTTGTCGGTGGTCTGCTGGGCTGGATCGTTCCCGAATTCACTTCATCGCCGACGGGTTTTTATCAATCATCCGAGGTCGGTGAATTTGACGACGAGCGGATCCGGGAGTTGCTGCGTGGGCGAAGCATCGCCAACACAATGCTGGCACAGGGCTTCGGCAGTGTCTACGGTCCTGGTCTTGAACGGTTCGCGCCGCAGTTCGGTTTCGGCTATCCATCGGTCGAAGAAGAGATGATGTTTGGCGAAATTCTGCGTGCCGAGGCAGATCGCATGCAGGTTGTGGTCACTGACCCGATGGTTTCTGATTACATCAATGAAACACTCGACGGCCGACTCTCGAAGTCCGCATTCACGGAAATTCGAAATTCCCTGCAGTTTGCAGGTGGTTCTGTTTCAGACGAGGACATCTTTGCTGCCTTCAGGGGGGAACTGAAGGCGATGCTCGCATTTCGCCTGCTCTCACCCGGCGCTGCTGCTGCGAATCCTGGCCCCGGAGCAATGTACGACCTCTATCGCAGGATGCAGGTTCGGCAGCGCATGAATCTGGTGCAACTGGATGTTGATGCATTCCTCGGCGAGGTTGATGCACCCGGTGACGACGAAATCAACGCCGCATTCGAAGAACACAAGACTCAGTATCCCGGAGCGAATGGTCCGGGTTCACTCGGATTTCGGCAGTTCAATAAGGTCGCGCTCGCATATCTGCAACTGGATTATGACGCGCTCGAAGAGAGCGTGCCCGTTCCCGCAGCCGAAGAGATTCAGACCTTCTACGATGAGAACAAGGAAATCTATCGTCTGCCCGACGACCTGGCCCCTGAAACGCCGATGTCTGAGGAGCCAGCCCCTGAAATTCCAGCAGAAATTCCGGAAACACCAGGTCAGCCGGAAGCCCAGCCGGCCCCGGAAACCCCTGACGACGCTCCGCCAGAGAATGCTCCGCCAGAGAATGCTCCGGCTGAAGAATCTGCGCCGCAGGACAGCCCGGCCGAAGGCTCTGAATCAGCAGCACCAGCAGACTCAGATAAGCCAGCAGCAGAGGCAAATCAGGAATGTGATCCGTTTCGCAGTTTGTCTGATGAGCCAGCGGCTGATGAGCCAGCAGGTGAAGAGCCCGCAGTTGATGAACCTGCAGCTGATGAAACAGCGGCGGATGCTTCAGCTCCAGTAGATGAACCGTCCCCGGAGTCTGCTCCTGACACAGAGGCAGCTCCGGCAACTTCGGATGAACCTCCTCCGCTGACGATCCCAGCCGCTGCGGATGCGTCTGCTGCGGATGAGCCGCTGGTGCCAATCATCACCGAAGCCCGCTATCGTGAGCTGGATGAGACTCTGCAGGCGGAGATTCGTGACCAGCTCCACGAAAAGAGGATTCGCGAAGCGGTCACGCAGCGAATGGACGAGGTGATGGCAGAGGTCCGCAAGCTGGAACGTGCCCGGTCATCTGCTCGAGCTGAACTGACGTTAGGAACCCCGGGGCTGACATCGGAGCAGATTCTGGCAGGACTCAGCGAGAACTCAAACGAGATGCTGGAGGGATTGCAGGAACTGGGCGAGCGACTGGGATTCACCTTTGCTCACACCCCACTGCTGAATGCACAGGACCTGAGTTCCGACGACGTGACGCCGATCGGTACCGCGCAGGATTTCACGACAGGGCGCACCGTGGTGCAGGACGCATTCAGCTTGTTTCCGGACGAACAGGATCCCTTTGCTGATACGAATCTGTTCGACAGTCAGCGGGCAATGAAGAACCAGTTCGATCTTTCTGCTGATGAAAGTCATTTTGTCTGGTGGATTACACAGTTCGCTCCCGCGCACATTCCGGAACTTGACGATCCGGGAATTCGTGATGAGGTGATTCTGGAACTGAAAAGGCAGCGTGCCCGCGAGCTTGCTCAGAAACGCGGCGAAGAACTGGCGGAACTGATCCGAAAAGGACTGGCAACAGAAGCTGAGGAGCAGCCGACTGTCAGTGAACTGCTGCAGGAGCAGACCGTGCTGAACAGTGCAGGGTCGGCTACGGTGGTCGTCCGCGGCACGCAGCTGTTCTCCTGGTTTGAGGAGGAACTGACGCCACAGATGAGTTTCCAACAGCAGGCTTCACTTCGTCTCTCAACGATTTATTTTGCTGATGGTGCGGGGGAACCTGTTCGCTTCGCAGGGAATGAGTTCATGAAAGCTGCGTTCGGCGATCTGGGTGACGGTGAAGTTGGGGTCATACCTGACGAAATGCGTCGCAGCTATTATGTGGCGCACATCTCGGATCGAATCGCAGACGAACCCGTCATGCGACAGATGTTTCTGCAGGCAGGTGGTGCTCCCGGTGGATTCCAGGGGGGGCTGCCGCAACTGGTTTCTGCTGAAGTTCGCCAGCCGGCGATGCTGGAATGGACGAAGTCGCTGTGGACCAGATATGGAATTGTGCCCGGAGCAGAATGAACGCTGATTGAGTTTTTTCAGATGCCAAACGGTCCGAGGTTGCTCGGGCCGTTTTTTTTTGCGTGGGAAACAAGGGAGTGTCAGCGTGTGGACGCTGGCCCCAGTCTGAGCGTGCGGGCCAGATCGTCAAACAGTGTTTCCAGAACCAGTTTGACTGGTGAATTTGCTTCAATCTGGAATGCTGCATCAAGGACGCGCTGGAGCAGGCTGTCAAGCACATCGGCTCCGCCACGTACACCGAACTGCTTGTGCAGGGGATCAGAAAAATCGCCCTGCATAAGTTTTCGCAGTCGCTGATTAAGTAACTCACCAAGGAATCTGAGCATCCATTGAGTGTTTTGCCGCTGATCTTCCGTGCCGGATGACATACTTTCGATGGCCGCAAGGATCTGCTGGTGCGTCTCAATGGGATTCATTCGCTCAAGTTTGCCGAAGGCATTTTCGAGAGTGCCGCGGAGGGCTCGCAGCTCGGGATTAAGAAGTTGCTGTGCCGCGGTGATACTTCCTTCGCAGACTTCAGCAACGGTTTTAGCTGCGGATTCCGAATCCGTCATACCTTCCTGCACCAGAATCTGCTCAATATGATCTGGCGCGAGCGGGAAGAATCGTACGACCTGGCAGCGTGATCGTATGGTTGGCAGCAGACTGTCCGGGCTGTCTGAGATGAGCAGGATCAGTGCCTGTGCGGGGGGTTCTTCGAGCGTTTTCAGCAGCGCATTTGCACCTTCCGCATTCATCTTGTGGGCGTCGTCAATCAGTGCGATGCGACGATGAGATGCCTGCGGTGTCATCGATAATTCGAAACAGAGTCCTTCGCGGCCGCGTTTTTCCGCGGACCCGGCGATGGCAGCAATCGGGATTTCATTTTTCCCTTCCGGCACGACAACTTCGAGGTAGTCGGGCCACGTACCTGCAGCGAAACCTCGGCAGCCGCGGCAGTCTCCGCAGCAGTCGATCGTGTATTCCGGTCGGTTCCGGCAGAACAGAGATTGTGCCAGTAATCTGGCAAACAGACTTTTTCCTGTTCCTTCGGGACCGGTGAGTACATAGGCGTGTGACAGGCGACCCTTCGCGAGAGAGCGAGCGAAAAGTTCTCGCTGCTCGTGGTGACCTTTCAGCTTGTCCCATGGGGATGACATTGAGTTTTCGATCCAGATTGCGGGCTGCTGCGAATTGGGAGAGTCAGAAGATGGCGGTGCGGATTGAAATGCGACCAGGGGCGACTGAGTTGCCGCCGACTGTTGATTTGCCCCTGTCGGAACTGGATTCTACAGACACGACGGTCGTTACTGTAGTCAACCCCGGGCCGCATCGCTGCAGCACCAGGGCAGATCCGGCAACTGTTCGTCAGCGGGCCGGGAAGTTAAGATGCCTGCAGCAAAATGCTTGCCTGTGATCCGGGAGAGAGAAATGCAACGTTGCCTTCGCCGTGGTTTTCTGAGTCTGTTGCTGATTGCCGTCTGCAGTTTGAATCTGACCGCTGCAGATGAATTAACACGTTCTACAGCGCGCACGCTGGATGCTGATCATCCGGAAAACGCAAAGAAAGGCCTGAAGTTGTTTCGGGAGCAGGTGCGGGAGATTCTTGCAGAGCGTTGTCTGGAGTGCCATGGTGGAGGATCGATCAAGG
>JALRDR010000698.1 GCA_023262145.1 Planctomycetaceae bacterium
AAAATCCGCGTTTGATAAACGCCTCCCGCGCCATGCGGATCACATCGTCGCGGTTCATGGTTGCTCCTTTGCTTTGGCTATTAGGTCGTCAAATATTCCAATCAATGCTGGCGGACTGATCCTGCGGCGTTCTGGATTTACGGATGCGGGCCTGCAGCACATTCAGGGACTGCAGAAGCTCCGCGCCCTCGATCTGCGGAACACCAATACAACAGACGCAGGAGTGGAACTACTGCAGGGCCTGACATCGCTGGTGGATTTACAGCTGGAGAAATCAAAGGTCACTGACGCGGGAATTCCTTTCCTCCGCAATCTCCCGCTGCGATCCCTGAATCTGAATTACAACACAGCCATCACTGACGCCTCCATGGAAGTCATCGGACAGATTGCAACTCTGGAGCAATTGCAGCTGGAAGCAGTACCAATCACAGACGCGGGATTGGTTCATATCGGCAAGCTGAGTAAGCTTCGTCGACTCAGCTGCCGACTGGCAGACATTACGGGCGCAGGAGTTCAGCACCTTACTGCCTGCACTGAGCTCAGTCGCCTGGAACTGCGAGAAACCTCCATTGATGACGAGGCGCTGCAAATCATCAGCACGCTGCCGGCACTCAGGTTTCTTGACGTCAGTGAATGCAAACTGATCAGCGGGGAAGGGATTGCCCAACTTGGCGCACTGACCCGTCTGGAGTATCTGGAACTCCGTGAGGTCAAAAAGGTCCGCGACGAGTGTTTTGCGGCATTGGCGCCCCTTACGGAACTCACAGAGCTGAATATTGAAGCCACGCGGATTTCTGCAGAATCGGTGCCGGTAATTCTGGGATTCAGGAAGCTGAAGACTCTGAACATGGCCGGCTCACAACTTGATTCTGCCGACTTCGTCGAGCTCGGACAACTGCCGGAACTGAAGGTGCTGGATCTGACCAACTGCGAAGTCACGCAGGAGACCGTCGACGCACTGCAGGCTGCCCGCCCGGGACTTCAGATCAAGGGCATCTGAACTGCTGCGTAGAAGTGCTGCCCAATCCGCTGCGGGTTCTCTGCAGCAACAGCCGGGCAGTAATTCAGACTCTGCCGATCTGTTTGTGGTTGAGACGTGACCCTGAGTGAGGATTCCGGAATGCTGCGAGATACTTCGTGCCGTACCCAGAGCGAACGACTGTTTCATGAAGCCTCACGGCTGATTCCGGGCGGCGTTAACAGTCCTGCCCGTGCATTCGGGGCGGTCGGAGGGATTCCGCCATTCATCAAACGAGGGCAGGGCACACGGCTCCACGACGTGGATGGCAATGAATTCATTGACTATATCGGATCGTGGGGACCGCACCTGTTCGGGCACCGTCATCCTGCCGTCCTCGAAGCTATTCAGCGGGCGCTTGAGACTGGAACGAGTTTTGGCGCTCCAACGGAAGCCGAAGCAGAACTGGCAGCACTTGTGCGCGAACTCGTGCCTTCAATTGAAATGGTGCGAATGGTCAACTCCGGCACTGAGGCGACCATGTCCGCAATTCGCGTCGCCCGAGGTTTTACTCAGCGCAATGGCATCATCAAATTTGCCGGGAACTATCACGGACATGTGGACAGCCTGCTGGTTGCGGCGGGCAGCGGTGCACTCACGCTCGGCTGTCCCTCCAGCCCGGGTGTACCGGCAGGTGCAACTGCCGACACGCTGGTGCTGCCATACAACAACGTGGAGAAGTTGCAGCAGGCATTTGCTGCCAATGCGGATCAGCTCGCGGCAGTCATCCTGGAGCCCGTTGTCGGAAACATGGGTTGCGTCGTTCCTGCACCTGAGTTTCTCAGCGAACTGCGCCGTCTCTGTGACCAGCACGGAACAGTGCTCATCTTCGATGAAGTAATGACCGGATTTCGCGTTGCTCGGGGGGGCGCACAGGAAATATTCGGGGTTACTCCGGACATGACTACGCTGGGAAAGATCCTTGGAGCAGGCATGCCGGTTGGTGCCTACGGCGGGCGTGCCGACATCATGCTGAATGTTTCCCCCGCAGGAAAGGTCTATCAGGCCGGTACGCTCTCCGGAAACCCGGTCGCAATGGCCGCCGGTAAGGCGATGCTCCAGCTCATTCGCGACCAGAATCCCTACCCACGGCTGGAACAGCTGGGCAAACAACTTGAAGCAGGGTTCCTTGCTGCCGCACAGCAACATGGAATAGCAGTACAGACCAATCGCATCGGAAGTATGCTCACCGTCTTCATGACAGCAGACCCGGTCTTTGATCTCGATACAGCGACGGCATCGTGTACCGACACATTCTCACGCTGGTTTCACGGCATGCTGAACCGGGGCATCTATCTGCCCTGCAGTCAGTTTGAAGCAATGTTCATTTCAGCAGTCCACACCGACGCGGATATTGCAGAAACACTCGCAGCTGCCAGCGCAGCCTTTGCGGACATCAGTGCAGCAGGCTGATCAGCAGCAGGCACGCAAAAGAAAAGAGCCGCCGGGAACTAATCCCCGGGGGCTCTTTCTGATGTGTAGATCAATGGTTCTGCTTCAGGGTGAGGCAAGGGCTTTCAGATCGTCAACATCATCCTCTGCGTTGACGGCAATCACGATTGCAGTGGTCGCAGTTGCGATCGCAGCGATTGAGAGCAGTGAGGCAGCACCCACACCAGGTGAGCAGGGAATGCATGCTGGAGGAGGACAAGGATCCGCATACTGACCGCGAATTACGAATTCGCTGCCGGCGACGACGACTTCATCCCGTGCAGCAGCAGGAGCTGAACCATTCGACCACAGCCGCAACGACGTGCTGGAGGATCCAACATTCAGTGTATGGACCCCACCGCGAACTCCACGGATCACAAAACGACCGTCATCATTTGTACGCGTCTCAGCCACAGGGTTGCCTGAATACTGCAGACGCACTGCAGCATCGGCGAGTGGTTCGCCGGCGGTTGAGACAACCCGCCCGGCCAGACTTCCAGCTTCAGAAAGCTGAATATCCCTCGAAATGCGTCCCGGAGCACCATCAAAGGCAGTCGCCACGCTGGAGAAACAGATTCCGGCACAAACTGCGATGCTGGTCATGCCGTGCAGCAACGAGTTTCTTTGCATTGTTGATACCTTTTCACGGAGCTCAATTCGCCAATACAGGTGATCGCGCCAGCCGCTGACACCCCCCATGCGTGATTGGATCGGCATAATCGGACCAATCACTTCAGTAAGTACTTTCAAATCCACTGGATAAACCGCAAATTCGGTACCAGATGAACTTCCATGAGAACTGGATCGGTGCTGACGCTCAGGCGGTGGTCCTGTTGCCTTACCTGGCTTTTCTCTGCTCAGGGGGCAAAACGTGCAGTGCAGCAATCTCCTCATCTGCACCACAAACGACTGGCGGTGCCTCATCAGCCAACCAGGGGCCTCAACCTGCGGCATCAGCTGAGTCACGCAGGAAAATCGGACTGTCCGTGAGCATTGGACGCATCGCAGGGTTATGCTGATGTCGGAATCCCTGATATCCCGAGAGGATTTTGCTATGCCATCTGAGAGCGCCATGTCACCAGTTTCGGAGGCCACTCAGCGACCAGCTGACCCTGCTTCCCCACCCCGGAAGATCAGTCTGCTCCGCTGGATCAGTCGTGGCGTGCTGCTGCTGATTATCGCTCTCCTGGTGGCCCTGCTGCTGCAACCTCGGCTGACGGTCACACTCCGAAATTCCGGAACCAGCTCCATGAACAGCGTGCGTCTGATTGTGACCGGATCGCAAACACATTTGGGGGATCTTGCAGCCGGGGCAGAGCATTCGGCACGCATTTTTCCTCGATCTGAAAGCAATCTGGAACTGGAGTATCAGGACGAGACCGGTGAAACCAGACGACTGGATGCAGGAGGCTACTTCGGACGCAGAACCTCGGGGCAGATCAACGTCGACATCAGGGACGGCAAGGTCATCGGCTACACCGAGGACACTCGCTTATGATCAGCGTCTTCGATCATTGCACCATCACCGCCAGGATTTGAGGTCCCTTGATGCAGATTCTGTTCCTGCACGGCTGGAATAGTGCCGTTGGTGGCATTAAACCGACCTTTCTGAAGACTTCCGGACATACGGTGCTGAACCCGGCTCTGGATCACGACGATTTCCCGGCAGCAGTTGCTCAGGGACAGCAGATCTTCGACGCGCACCAGCCGGACGTCATTGTCGGATCATCTCGCGGTGGTGCGGTCGCAATGAATCTCACCACTGGCCCCACGCCGCTCGTACTGCTTTGTCCTGCATGGAAGAACTGGGGCACGACAGACAGGATCGCTGCCAGCAGTATTGTTCTGCACAGTCCGGATGATGATGTCATTCCATACCATGACTCAGTCGAGTTGCTCCGTAACAGTGGACTTCCGCCTGAGTCACTGATTGCAGTGGGACAGGATCATCGTCTGGCCGATGACGAGTCATTGTCGGTGATGCTCTGGAGCTGTGAGCTGCTCGGCTCCGGACGCCCCCTGCCATGGATCGACCCGGATACCAACCTGTGGGAAGCAGAAAACAACTCAGACCGCCCCACCCACAGTGAGGCCAGCTACGTGTGCGACGCCTGCGGTGAAGAGATCGTTGTTCCCGTTGACCTGAGCGAAGGTTCGCGGCAGACCTATGTCGAAGATTGCCCCGTCTGCTGTCGAGCAAATCTGATTTCGCTCCACGTTGATGACGATGGGCGACTCCGGATTATCGCCGAGCCGGAACAGGATCAAGGCTGACAGGTCTGCTCAGCATGCGGCAACGGGCGCCACGAGGTCACGCCGGCTGTGTGTTGGCCGCCTGCACATTGACCCGATCGGCGGATCAGTCTGACGGAAATCAGCCTGACAACTCAAACCCCATGACCACGCCGCGGCATCGCGCTGCAGCCAGCTGTATTCGGTCTGAATTCAACTTCGTTGCGCAAAGTGGCCATATTGCTGGCGTATCATGTCTTCGCGGCAGGATCTCATGATTTCACAGATCCGCTGTCATAGCGGCCGCAGGTGGAACCTGCAGAACGGGGGAATGGACTATCCTGCACAGACAACATCCAGTTCCTGCCGCACAGAAAACTGCTCTGGCAGAATTTGCCGATTCTTCTGTAACATTTGCAAAACGGTCGTGGTTGCACTCCGGCGCGGCCACCAGTCGGTTCCCGACACAGCAGTGACCAGGGACAGCAAATGACTGTCAGGAAGTAGTTTGGAACTTACTGCGGCCGGTTTTGACAGAAAACAAAGTGTAACGGTCCAGCCTTTGCATTCGCAGAATCACGGGCTGTATGTCCTGCCCGCGTCAATTGCAGATGGATCTGCAATGGCAGGCCTGATGTGTGATCAAAGAACCGGGTGCAGCATGAGCGGCGATGGATTCGCTGCAGGTGACTGTCAGCCCCCACACAGTGGAATACAAGAGCATGGATGCTCAGATAATCGGACGTCCGGTCCTGGCCGGCATTGTGTACCTGTCTGCACTCTGCAACGTGCACGCGGACACCTTCGAAACCCCGAATTTCATCGTCACTGCTGACACCGCAGAAATTGCGCAGCAGGTCGCTGAGACTGCGGAACAGCAACGCCGTATTCTGGCGGAATACTGGCTCGGTAAAGCCATGCCCAGGTGGTCACGTCCCTGCCAGGTCACCGTCAGCACAGGTGCCATGGGGGCCGGGGGCTGGACCAGATTTCACTTCGTCGACGGGGAAGTGCTCAATTGGCGGATGAATGTTCAGGGAAGCCTTGAGCGTATACTCGATTCCGTGATTCCGCATGAAGTGAACCACACTGTCTTCGCAAGCTACTTTCGCCGCCCGTTGCCACGCTGGGCAGATGAGGGTGCAGCAACGCTGTTTGAACAC
>JALRDR010000927.1 GCA_023262145.1 Planctomycetaceae bacterium
GTGATCCGCTAACCCCGCTCAGGTGGACTATGATTTCCCCAAAGTATCTTCTCACGGCTGCCGGAATTCTGTATCTGGTTTCTGCAGCAGGGCTGGCTTCGGCAGGTGATGGTATCGCGCGGATGTCTGACCTGCGTGCAGCATCCAGCTCAATTTCAGTTCGTCAGGTCGCCTTCGCACCCGGCAAGAAAGACTGTGGTGAGGAAGAAGCGGTAAAGGCTGCTGAACCCTGCGGCGAAGACGGCGCGAAGATCCCCTGCGGCGAGGCTGATGGCGGTGGTCAGAAAGCCCCCTGCGGTGAACTTGCCGGTGATGCTCCGGGGGCCGAGGGCTGCAACGACGCTGAGACAAAGCGTTCCCGCCGGAAGAAAAAAGATGAGTGTGCAGATCAGAACGGCGGCGATGGCGGCCCTGATGCGACAGAAGGCTGCTCCGAAGATGACGCAGGTTGCTCTGATGGCTCCGGCAGGAAGAAACGTCGTGGGCTGCTGAGCCGTCTGCTGGGAGGTGGGGGTGACTCCGCTGACGACGGAGCAGCTCATGGGGGTAATGGAGCGGGTGGCCACGCTGCCAACTGCCCTCCAGGGGGATCGATCTATCATCCCCTGTCACCGCATGCCCTGAATCACGGCCAGCACGGAGGCTCTTCAATCTTCGGGCACTGCCCCAACGGACACGGAAACGGCGCCGGTTACTGTGACCCACATGCCGGTTGCCATCAGTCAGCACTGCAATGCCTGTTCGGTTGGGCAATTCCGTCAGGAAACTGTGGACAGGGCCTGCCTGTCATTGGAAAATATCACACGGTTTATGCCCAGCAGCCGGGCTATTTGCACCCGGCTGACGGACAAACCTGGGCGACCGGTCATGACGGGATGCCGGTCGTAGTACCGGTTCCTCCCGGGGTCAACTACCAGTACAACTACAGTGCAGGAATGCCTTCCAGCCGCATTACTACAATCGGCACCTGGAATCCGCAAACACGTCCCGCACGCATGATGTTTCAAAGCTGGTGATCTGCACCTCTTCGCGGTGGCCTCGTTTGGGTTTTAGCTCGCGAAGTCTGACCTCTGAATCTCCGAATGGATCAAGAGCTTTATCCGGAGCGTGGTTCTATGAAACTGTTTTTCTCTGCCTGTACATTGGCATCACTCATGCTGATTTCGGGCAACGCCTTTGCTCAGAATACCAGTGGGGGTTCTTCCCACTCGGCAACGGCTGTCAGTCACCATAATTGTCCGAACTGTCGAAATGGACATGTCACCACCAGCAGCCAAGGGGCTGCATCCTGTGACAGCTGCCAGTTTCGGCTGTATCCGGATGCAGGCTACAATCCGCCAGTGCACATGCCGGTGAACCAGAACTACGCCACCTTTCGCAACTACGTACCGCAGCAGCCCTACGGGCACCCGGGCGGCGGATTTGTACAGCAGCACCCCGCTGTTGCTCAGGCCACGGACACCGCGCAACTGGGATATTACTACCACCAGGTGCCAGCCTGGCAAAGTAGTTCCGACAAGCTGCCGCCTCGCCCGGTCCCGGCGGGTTTTCACAATAACTACTGTCCCCCGCAGACTCGCCAGGGACTGATGTCTCATCTGCTGTCCAGCAACACGACAACCAGTCAGCAGCCTGCACTCTCAACGAATCCCACTGCTGCAATCAGTGCGCCGTCCGCGGTACCGCAGCCTGTCCGTCGTGCCGCTGTAACAACCGGCTCGGCTGCCGGGGTTGCTCGCATGTCCCAGGTGGCCGTCAATATTCAGCCTCAGCCTGCTCCTGTGGCTGCTCCGGTCCCTGTCGTCCGGCCGCAGACAAAGTCAGCGTCAACCGCCACGGTATCGATGCAGAAGGCCGCTCAGCCTGCCCCCGTGACTACCAGCACCGAAACTCGGCAGCCAGAACGCAGAAGCGGTTTCTTCCGTCTTCCTGCGTTTTCCAGCCTAAGAAGGTGATCAACCCGCACTGCCGTGGCAACATCGCCAGGGCGACAGCTTCTGAAGCAAATCAAAGCTCACTTCGACCTTCGAAGTGAGCTTTTTTTTTGCGCAAATTCTGCAGGCTCTGCTTTGCGATACTCCTGCTCCGCATTCGAACCGGTAGCGATTCAGGCTGACTCCGGATAAACTCGCGTGGAAACATGGCCGCACACGTACCGGCCGTTGCCTCGGAGAACCCCCTGATGATCAGTTCCATGACATGTCCCGTCTGCGGCAAGCCAGTTGGCACCTCGACAGATTCGACCGCTGCGCCGTTCTGCTCCGATCGCTGCCGCAAAATTGACTTCTTTCGCTGGTGGGATGGACAGTATGCCATCGTGGAAAATCTGCCCGCAGATATGACCGACGAACTCCAGCAGTTCCCGGATCTCGATACTGAACTTCCCTCCGACTAAGCGCCCCTGCTCTGTCGCTGTATCTCTCTTTGAGCAGCATCTCCCACTCCGAAGACCTTACATTGCACACAGGAATCACCGGCTGATGAAAACGACTCTGCT
>JALRDR010000969.1 GCA_023262145.1 Planctomycetaceae bacterium
TATCCCCGTTGCCGCTGTCTGATGTGCGGCTGGCTGGAATCACATGGTCCTCATCGGCTCTGCTGATGCTCCTGTTCTGCAGTCTGGTGCACATACAGATTGAGGCCATTTTTGCCCCCGGCTGGAATCCATTGCTGGCCATCGGTAGCGCCTTCTGCGCGGCACTGGTGATTGAGGGAACAGCAGTATGCTTCCGTGGATGCGATCTCCGTCACTCACTGCTCGCATGCCTGCTGGCAATCGTCTGGTTCACTCTGGCAGCCGTTCTGCTGCCGAATGATTCTCACGATGCGGCGTCTGCGCCACTCACACTCTGCTGGCTCGCAGCAGCACTTTGCATCAGCTGGTGGTCGCAAAAGACCGGCTGGAAGCATCTGCGACATGGCCATCCCGGACTGGCACAATCGTGGGATCAAATGCGCGGACTCATCTGGAACCGTCTGAGTCCGCAAAGCCACGACACCGGTGCTCCACAGAGCGTGACTGCCCGCACAGCCGTCTGGTCAGGGATGCATCCTGCATTTGCCGCCGCCACGGGATGTGCCACTTTGCTGATGTCGTTCCTGGTGTTCAGCATGTCCACCTCTCAATTGCGTGATGATCGAATACTGATGCAGCCGTTCATTGCGCTGCTCATCGGTGGTCTGCTGCCGGGCAGCATAATCACCGGCATTTGGCTGGGAAATCTCTACTGCCGACAAAGCGGGCAGTTCCGGCCGTTCTGGGCCACAGTCCCACTGTCCGATCGTGATTTTGCACAACTGCTGCAGTTCACAACTGTCAGGGCTGCCGTGCGCCTGAATGTGCTGCTCTGGTCTGTCGCGGTGGCCGTGTTGGCAACACTTGCTGCAGCGATACTCACCGGCCTCGCGGCGCCGCAACAACAGTACTGGTTGCAGCAACTGACCGCATCAGTCAATGACTCCCTGTATTACTTCCCATTGATTCCCGCAGCCACGTTGCTGAGCACATGGACGGTCATCTCTGCTGCCGCCGCATGGTTCACGGTCTCGGCACACGTGGTTCAGTCTCCGCTGCGAGCCAGCCTGGGGATGCTGGCGCTTTGCTGGAGCATCATGCTGGTGTTTGCAAACAACCATCTGCCGGACCCCTTTCACATGCCGGTTCGGCTGGCCACATGCATCACGCTGATCAGTCCGCTGCTGTGGCAGTGGTACCTGCTGAGGCAAGTGCAGCGTTACCAGTTGCTGCCACGCAAGCAACTGACCTGTGTGGCCCTGTGGATGCTTGCTCTGCCCCTCATCATTGCCGCTTTTCAGCAACCACTCTACGCCACACTGGCCCTGATTCTCTGCGGATACTCGCCCGCCTGTGCGGCCGTGGGAATTCCACTCGCAGTACGGGTCTGCAGACACAACTGAAAAACTGTCCCCCCGGCAGCACCCTCGCCCCGGCACCGGCCGCGGCGGTTCACCCGGTGCTGCGTCCCGGCGTCTGTAGTGCGAATTCCGACGCCGGGCAAAATCAGCGAAGAACTCGCCATGTCGCAGGTCCCGCAAAGGGGGGTGCATTCGCGCATGTGCCAGGCCGGAATCTTCCGGCCCTCCCGTCCGCCCACACCCACATTCACAGTCTGCGAATTATTTGGTACGAACAAACAGGTTTGCGAAATCCACTGCCCCCACTGCATTCAATGTCAGCGAAGTGGGGCCTGTCAGCTCACGCCGAGCTACCTCTTCGCCATCCAGCACACAAACGATTTCCTGCTCCGTCCGACGCAGCTCCAGTCGTCTCCACTTCCCGGGCTGCAGCTTCTCAGCCAGCTCAAATCCGCAGACTGTAATCGCACGAGTGCTTTCCGAAGCCTTGATGTCCAGCAGAAAGCCCCCCGCTGACATCTTCGCATCACTCTCCAGAGCTCCGGCGTTATTTCCACCGCTGCAGGACAACACCCAGTCTTTCACTTCCCAGCCCGCCGTTACGCCCGCACCTGTCCAGCCTCTCAGATCCAGTCCGCTGTACAGGCTCTTGTAGCCGCGGTCGGCAATCGCCGTGAGCTCCTGCGATACGGGCGTCTCCGGCAGCTCCTGAATCCGCAGATTACGATAGTGCACAACACCACCCTCAGACTCGAGACAGATATACCCTTTCCGCGGATTGCAGTTCTTTCCGCGCGTCACCACTTTCCCATTCACAGCCAGCGAAATCTGACCATCTCGACATTCAATGCGGTAGTGATTCCACTCCGGAGATGCCTTGCTGCGTTCTTCCGTCGGGAAGGCGCGGCTGCCACCGCGACCGTTTTCCGGATCCATGGTGGCACCGTGAATTGGAAAGATGTCCCCGTGCGTTGTGTGACCTCGAGACTGTCCGTAGGCGTTCTCCAGCACCTGTACCTCGATCCCACGGTGAAACGGCACCCCCCGCGCTGTCAGATCGTCCGCCCAGACAAAAATCCCCGCGTTTCCGCCGGGCACCAGATGACGCCATTCCACCTCCATGATGAAATTCTGGTACATCCGATCGGTGCGGATTTCACCAATTGGCTTGCCTGTGCAGACCAGCATCCCATTCTGCACACTCCATGTATCCGGCGGAGTATTCACGTATACCCAGCCGCTCAGGTCGCGTCCGTTGAACAGGTCGCGAAAGTCGTCCGCGTTGCAGATCGCCATGGACAAATTCAGAATCAGGCCACAGACCAGAAGTCGACGCATCGTCATCATATCGTCCTCAGAAAAGACTACGGGAAGAACTGCAGCTTTCCTGATTTTTGCCCACGCTGCAACCGAGCGGACAAAATGCCGCGAGCCCGACTGCAGGGGTCGGGCTCGATCAGCTGATGCATGCGATGAATCTCTCTTCTGCTGCGGTGATTTCAGTAACTCACCTTCACCAACCGCCGCAGCTGCACGACCACAATCTGAGCTTCCTCCATACCGTCACGGAATACCTCCAGCTCCAGACGACCTGCTGATGCAGTGATCAGTTCCTGCAGCACTCCATCATCCGTGAGCGTCTGACCATTCACACTCAGGATCAGATCACCCTCCTGCAATCCCGCGTCCGCAGCCGGTGATCCCGCACTGACTCCCTGCACGCCCAAAGCCTGCAGGTCCGGAATCAACACACATTCCAGACCGAAATACCACACCACACGCTGACGCAGCGGTGTCGTGCAGGTCACGATTCGATAGTGATACGGTGTCCAGCAGCTCCAGTAGTCGGAGCTGTGGCAGTAATCCAGCCAGCTGTGATGATGGTGCGCGTGGTAGCCCTGCAGCAGGTGCAGCCACCAGTCGCAGTGATCGTGGTAACGTACGTGCTGACGCATGGTGTTCCGCAGATGCGAATGCTGATCGCTCACGAAGTCGCGTTGCACCGATCGCGAAATGCCTGCCAGGTCATGTCTGAGCTCGTCCCGCTTTACCGCGACATGCGGCTGATGGCCACGCTCACGGATGATTGCCCCCAGCCGTTCTGAACCGTGATGGCCGGCGTCTGCTCGATGGTCTCCATGAGCATCGCTGGCACCTCCTTCCGCTGTGCGCCCGCCACGCTCGCCACGCTCACCACGCAACTGTGCAGACAAGTCGCGCAGACGATCCCCGCGGGCATCAGCAGCAGATTCGCGTGCCCCCTCCGGGCCACCATCTCGCTCGCCTTCGCTGTGCGCCCCGGACGCGTGCTGACCAACTCGGCCATCCGCTCTCGACTCAGGGCCCGCAGCTCCGCCGGGACGCTCTCCATTTGCCCGGCGTCCATCCCCGGCACCGTCGGCTCCCCGTTCAGGACGCTCAACCTGCGGACCACGCTCAGTCGTGCCCTCCGCCGGTACGGCTGAGCCCGCGGAGTCCTTTGGTTCAGGTGACCCGGGCTGCAAGGCATTTCGAGCTGTACCGGACTCCTCAGCGGTCACGGCATGATCCCCGTGCGCATGCTCCTGTGGGACTTCAGGTCGTCGATCCGGGAAGCGTCCAGTGGCTGCGGAACGCCCGCGGCCGCTTGTGGACGAACCCTCAACCGGGACGGCAGCAGGAGTTTCCACTGCAGCGCCCGGCCGAATCTGTACCGTCTGCCGAGCATCAGCTGTTGATCGCTCGGATCCTGCCGCGGCACCGCGCCCCCCAGAATTCAGCACCCCCGAGCGATCCGTTCGGCTGCCGCCAGGCTGAGCTGATGTTCGCTCC
>JALRDR010000995.1 GCA_023262145.1 Planctomycetaceae bacterium
GCTGCAAACTGCGGATTCTCTGCAGTTTGGAATCAGGAATGGTGTTTGCCCGGGTGTCCAGCTCCGCGGAATGGAAACCTGTCTGTGACTGGCGGCAGTAGTGTGGGATTTCGGCAGGGATTCGATATGCTCCGAAAGGCCTGCAGTCTGCAGGTCGCTTGTGGCAATCGTTCGGTGGAAAGATTCGCTGTTGCCTGGAATCGTATTCCTCTGGTCAGGGATTGGACGTTCATGATCATCACAATCGATGGTCCGGCCGGCTCCGGGAAAAGCACTGTCTCACGTCTGCTGGCGGAGCGGCTTGGTTTTCGTTTCCTGGACACTGGTGCGATGTATCGAGCAATTGCTCTGGCAGTTCTTCGTGTTGCGGCTGAACCGGCGGATCGCACTGCGACGGCAGCCGCAGCCCGGTCTGCTCAGCTGCAGTTCATGGGAGACCGACTGCTCCTGAATGGAGAGGACGTATCGCTGGCCATTCGGGCACCGGAGGTGTCAGCGGCAGCTTCAATTGTGGCAGCCAGCCCGGAAGTCCGCGAGCGGATGGTTGAGTTGCAGCGTGAAGCAGGTGACGGGGGGCGTCTGGTAACAGAAGGTCGCGATCAGGGAACAGTCGTTTTTCCGACTGCAGAATGCAAGTTTTTTCTGACAGCCAGCGTTTCTGCTCGAGCTGAGCGGCGAGTGCGTGATCTGCAGCAGCGCGGGATTGAGCAGTCGTTGGAGGAGGTTCGGCAGCAGATTCAGGATCGGGATCGGCGGGATGAGGAACGCGAGCTGGCACCGATGAAGCCGGCCGACGATGCGATTGTGCTGGAAACTTCGGAGCTCAGCATCGACGAGGTTCTGGAGCGAATGCTGCAGCTGGTTCAGGAATCGCCCGACGGGCACGCCTGACGGGCCTGCCCTGCCCTGCTCCGCCGTGCCCTGCACCGCCACGTAGAGCATGGGGATGAAGAACACCCCCAGCACCGTGGCCAGGAGCATCCCCCCGAACACGGCCATCCCCAGCGAGACCCGGCTGGCCGCTCCCGCTCCGCTG
>JALRDR010001094.1 GCA_023262145.1 Planctomycetaceae bacterium
CGGTGGTCCCAATCTGCGGCGGCGGTGATCCGGCTGACGCAGAGAAACTGAAGGATCTGCCCATCTGGGTGTTTCATGGTACTGAAGACAGAGCAGTCCCGTTAAGCCGATCTGAAGAGATGGTAGAAGGTATTCGCAAGGCGGGTGGAAAACGCATTCGCTTCACGGTAATGGAACACATTGGTCACAACTCGTGGTCAGCAGCCTATGCCACTCCCGAATTGTATGACTGGATCTCTCGCCAGCAGCGTGGAAAGTAGTTATTCAGGTTACCGGACAGAAGCATCGCATTATGGTTCTGCGGCACAATTCGGCTCCGGCTTCATTGATTCATGCCAATCGAAGCGGTCGCCGTTTTGCCGCTCCGTTTGCGATTTGTCTCTGCAGAAGAAGTGATTACGCCAGTTTCTGCAGCTGCTTACGCCAGTCTGCGAGGCTGACGCCACCTTTGACCAGTCTCAGAGGTCAACCATGAAGATCCTCGCCGGACCGATTCTCAAGTTCTGCGGAGCCACCACTGATACCTGGACAGTTTCGTTTCTTGTGGTGACCAACTCCGGTGTGGCACCTGAGTTGCACTATCGGGACGGTGGCAACCCCACGACAGCAACACTGCCACTGCTGCATAACTTTCAGAAATCGTGGCTCTGGTCCGCCAGAGTGACGTTTCCGCGGACTTCGAGCACAAAAGAAATCAGCTACAGCATCCGCACCTCAGCGCATGAAATCGCGGCGGAATTTCATGTCCCCGGTGCAGGAACAATGCCTGCGATGGCATATGGGTCATGCGCAGGGTTTCATTCCGTCAACGACGCCAGAAAGTACTCCGGCATCAAGAATGAACGCTGGTTTCATTTGCTCAGACAGCACCACCGCTTTGCGGCACTGGCAAACTCCCCTGAATCATCGGCCCGGGAAATCGAAGAAAATCCCCCTTACCACCTGTTGCTGATGGGCGGCGATCAGGTGTATGCCGACTCCATCTGGGAAGACCGACGCGAAACCTCGAAAATCATCGAATGGGTGGAAAAAGGGCAGAAGACTTCCGCAAAGTTCAGCAGCCTGATGAACAATCAGGTTGAACGCTATTACATGAAACTCTATCTGCAGCGCTGGAGTGAACGGGGGCCTGCGGACGTCTACGCCAGGATTCCCTCACTGATGATGTGGGATGACCACGACATCTTTGATGGCTGGGGATCTCTTGAACAATCTCTTCATGAATGCCCTGTTTATCAGGGCATCTTCCGGACCGCGGCACAGTACTTTCGCCTGTTCCAGCAGCACTCGAAGACGCTGCAGGAAATCCCTGGGCTGATCAGCCAGCTTGTCCGCGGGGAAGTACATCACACGGGCTCCTCGAATGATCAACATCACAGCGTCGCGTTTCACTGTGACAAATGGGCCATCGCCGCACTCGATCTGCGTGGAAGTCGAACACGCACTCAGATTGTCGGCCGGCGCAATCTGGACAGATTCCTGACGTGGCTTGATCAGCTGTCCGCACAGAACAGTTCTCCCCGACACCTGATTCTGATGCTGTCCATTCCACTCGTCTATCCATCATTCCACATGGCAGAGTCCTTCACCGAACACATCTTCAATTACGACGGCCTGAATGACGATCTGCGGGATTACTGGAATAGTGGGCCGCACCGGGAAGAGCAGGTACGCCTGATTAAACGGCTGCTGTCGTTTTCCAGAACAGCAAAGTGCCGCGTCACCGTCGTCAGTGGCGACGTGCATGTGGCAACAAAGGGGGCAATTCTGGAAAACCAGCCGTCAGAGGCTGCCGAATTCAACAAGATCACTCAGCTGGTCAGCTCAGGAATTGTCAATACACCACCAGGCCAGTTGTTCACGCGTTATCTGAATCAAATGGCAGGCAGGCAAATGGATTACACTTTTGGAGTGACGGGCCAGATGACCACTTTTACAGGTACATCCGAGCTGTTCATCGCACGAAGAAACTGGCTGAGCCTGCAACCGGACAGCAAGGACCGAATCTGGGTCCGACTGCACGTTGAAGGGCAGTCGGATTCCTTGTCGACCGTCATCGACTATCCTCAGCTGCCGACTCAGACATGACCCTCCGTCTGCAAATCGCTCCGACAAACACACAGCGCCCGGAGACAGGAAAGCCAGCCTTCTCATCCTGCTTCAGGTTCAGAAGCCCGTCACGTAATTCCCTTCCGTCGACCCCGGGAACCTGAACTGCACGACAACGACCTGGCCATCGCACCTGACAAATGATGCAGTTACTGCCGCACATAGCATCCGAGGCATAGAATTCCGATCGTTCTTTCGGAACACCAACCCGGTCTGCTCTGGTGCTGCCCGCCGTCCTGCTGGCGATCGCGATCACTGCCAGCGTGGCCGTCCGGCTGAACGCACTCTCACCGCCGCTGCTCATCCCATTCATCATCCTGGCACTGATGAGTATGCCGGTAGCTCTCCCAATCGCAGCAACTGCACTTCGTTCAGAAAACTGCGTGATCCGATTATCATATCACCAGCTGCTGCTGAATCTGAAGAACTACCGCAACCCGATCCTT
Organism: Planctomycetaceae bacterium; assembly: GCA_023262145.1. Taxonomy (GTDB): domain Bacteria; phylum Planctomycetota; class Planctomycetia; order Planctomycetales; family Planctomycetaceae; genus SXXK01. The sequence goes on from JALRDR010001094.1 coordinate 2,556, forward strand.
GCAGATGAGTTCTTCTGCAGCGTGCAACTTGAATCAGGCGATGTTGACGCCAGCGAACTGGAAACTTGTCACGTGGCAGTACCATCGCTCGCGGGGCAGACCCGCAACTGGAGCGAATACTTCATTGTGCTGCATGTCTGCGAAGACCATGCCCGCCGGATTTCCTCTGCCATCTCACAACATCCCTCGCATCAGGGTGAGCCCCGTGTCGGGACGCGGCGTTATCCCGGTCAGGTTCCCTGTAACAAGACACGTCTGCAGATTCTTTGGAAGAGCCCTGACACCGCCTGTTCTCCGACTCCTGCCCGAATGGCTGAAATCCCTGCAGACGCTCTGCAGATCTCCGCTGGCCAGACGACAGTCTCCACCAGATATCCGGAATCACCGGAAGAAGCTGCCGTCGACATGTATCGCCGTGGCCAGCATCCTGATGCACTTCGCCTGTGGACGCATCGCAAAGGGTGTTGCATTGCAGAAGCCCATCGGCGCCTTGAAAACGCCATGCAGGACATTTCAGAGCAGGGCGAGGTATCCTGACACCAGCACCAGGAATTGCAGATTTCAGGATCTCTCTGGCTAACAAGATTTCGATCCTGCTGAGGCCCGCACCTGATCCTCAATCGCTGATCACAAATCGCTGATCAACAACAATTCTTTGATGAGAAGTGCCAACGAACTGTTTCCGGCAGCCGTAGTGTCGCATGGATGTCTGGAGAAATTTCCAGAAGGTGCCTGACATCAATGCCCCGGGGCGCTACTGAATTCCGCAATCCTGTCTCAGGGTCTGAAAACTCCACCTTGTCAGGACACTCAGCAGCGCTTAGCATCTCATGAACATCGTTATACACCTGAGTTCAGCCCACAAAAGAACACTGTTGTGACTCGCATGGCCCAGCACATACAACAACGGTCCGCGTACGGGATGGCGATCCTGTCCGTACTGAGCGTTGTGTTTGGCCAGGGAATACACCTGTTCCAGCACCATTCCGGTGCCTGTCACACAGAACTGCTTCGGCAGACAGTGTCGTCAGAAGCTCAGCCGACGGCAGTCGCATACGAACACGGCCATTCGTGTCCATTTCATCATCATGCCGTCAGTAACCCGGCTGAAGGCAGCCCTGCACAGAATGAGCAAAACCACCACCATACTCCGCATCGTCACTCAGACTGTCCGGTTTGTGAAGCACTCGCGATCGGGGCTGTGACCATTCCGGCGACTGAACTTCTCTCCGAAGCGGTCGTTGTACAATCTGTTGAGTTCTGGCCGGAACAGGCTTTCTCCGATGTCCTGCAGTCCATTCCGCCGGCTCGCGGTCCACCAGTCTGGCTCTGAAGTGACTCCCTGCCACTCGAATGCGTGCGGAAACTGATGGTGTGACCAGTTTGTGTCGTTCCGGAAGTCTCACGGCCGCCTTCAACCAGATGGAGCAGACCAGGACGGGCAACAACAAACCGCCCTGCATCAGGGTCTTCTGCATTCCGTCAGCTTCCGGCAGGCTTCGTCGCCGCAACGCTGCGCGTCAGCGAGTCCAGCTTCATCGATCGGACACCACAATCCGATCCGCCTGATGCTCAGATTCCTTTGACCGTCTGCAGCGTCATTACGTCTTCAGCGGCAGTTGATCCTCGGAGTGATTTCCGAGCATGGAGCTGCGAATCCGGACACACTGAGCTTATGGTTAGGATCATTATTATGTCAGCAGGAACAGAACGCCGGCGGGGGTTTACGCTCATCGAATTACTGGTTGTCATTGCGATTATTGCCATTCTTGTGGCATTACTGCTGCCCGCCGTCCAGCAGGCTCGCGAGGCGGCCCGACGAACTCAATGCAAGAACAACCTCAAGCAGATTGGCCTGGCACTCCACAATTACCACGATGTGCATGGTCGCTTTCCCCCGGGGTGGATCGCAGTGGATCCCACCACCAGACTTTCGAGCGCCCACGAGGGAATCAGCGGCGCTGGCTGGGCCGCTTTTATCCTGCCGCAGATGGAGCAGACAAATCTCTACAGCCAGTTCAATCCTGACTTTGCAATTAATGCACCGGTGAATGTTCCTTTCATGAACAATATCCTCGAGGCCTATCGCTGTCCCAGTGACCCTCAGCCTGATCGCTGGAAGATCTCCGCAGAGGGTTCGCCTGGAAACGTGCTTGCGGAATTACCAATCGCCAACTACGTGGGTAGTTTTGGAACCGGAGAACTCCACGGCTGCGAAAACTCTCCTGGTACATTCCCGGTGACCCCGTCCGGACAATGCATCGGAAATGGAGCCTTCTTCCACAACAGCAGTGTTCGCTTTCGAGACTTCACTGATGGAACCAGCAATACGTTCATCGTTGGTGAACGACGAACTCGCCCGCTGCTCGACTGGTACTCCACCTGGGTCGGCATGGTTCCTGAAGGGGAGGAGGCATTTGCCCGCATACTTGGCGGAGCAGACCACGTCCCCAATCACCCTGACGCCCATTTCGAGGACTACAGCAGTGTTCATACGGGTGGTGCACAGTTTTGTCTGGGCGACGGATCGGTACGATTTCTGAGTGAAAACATCGACGAAGGTGTCTTCAGATCACTGGCCACAATCCAGGGCAACGAAGTTGTCAGTGAATTCTGATTCCGTTGAACTGCAGGAAACCAATGCCTGAAATCGGGCCGCTACTTTCGGGTAGCGGCCTTGTTTTGTGTTCCATTCGGAACCTGCGGCAGTGCAGCGACAACTGCTGAAAACTCATCCGTCAGCCGCTGCCATTCCGTTGCCAGCCGCTCAACCTGATCAGGGTGCTGTTCGGCAAGGTTGCCTGATTCTGCTCTGTCTGTACTCAGGTCATAAAGCTCCCACGGTTGGCCACTGGCTGCAACCAGTTTCAGATCTCCCATTCGCACGGCGCGATTGCCCTCGTGGAGCCACCACAGGCTGCGCCGCGGAATCTGAATGTCCTCGGCAAAGGCCGGTAACAGACTGACTCCGGGTGCCTCAGGAAGGGCTGTTCCTTCCCATTCAGTCGGTCTGCGTATCCCGGCAATCTGCAGCAGTGTCGGAACAATATCGATCACGTGTCCCGGAGTCCTGCGAAGCTCGCCGCGGGCAGAGATTCCTGCAGGCCAGCTGACGATCAACGGCGTGCTGATTCCACCTTCGTGCACCCAGGTCTTATGTCGCCGAAACGGAGTATTACAGGCGCTGGAGAATCCAGGCCCCAGACACAGGTAACTTGCAGCACTTCCCGGAGGAACGGATGGATCATGCCCCCCGGCGCGGACCATGACCTCTGCACTGGCACCATTGTCGGAAGCAAACAGCACGAGCGTGTTGTCCAGCTCGCCCGCCTGCTGCAGAGCATCCAGGTAACGTCCGATTTCGCGATCCATGCGATCGACCATCGCCGCATGAATCGCCATTTTTGTCGCCTGAAATCGTTGCTGTTCCTGATTCAGCTCAGGCCAGGGCAGGGGATATCGCACTTCACCCGGCCCCAGTTTCTCAAACGCATCGGCAAAGTGATATGGGGGGCCGACCTCAGGCTCCAGACTGGAGAGCGTGGTCTGCACGAGGCCCAGCGACTGCTGCCTGCCGAATCGCTGCTCCCGCATTCGGTCCCAGCCCGCCAGATAACGGTCCCGATAGCGTTCAATATCCTCCGGCAATGCGTGCAATGGAAAGTGCGGAGCAATAAACGCCAGATACTGGAAGAACGGTGTACCGGGATGTGTGCTGTGATGTGACTGCAGGCATTCCAGGGCATGATCCACGGTCGCACTGGTGGCATAGTAACCCGACTCATCCCCTTCGATTCTGATCGGCTGATCGTCAAGGCGATTTCCAGCAGCAGTGAAGAAGTTCCCCTGGTTGCGGACTTCCAGCGAGCGTTCAAATCCGGTTGGCAGAACCGGACCATCAATGTGCCACTTACCGCTATGGTAGCTGTGATAGCCGGCGGGCTGCAGCAGTTCCGGCAGCAGTCTCGCCCACGGTGGACGAACATTGCGATTTCCCCCACCACCAATTCCCTGTGGCAGAGCATCTCGCCGAACCTGCTGCGCGTAATAGCCGGTCAGCAGGGCCGCTCGAGTTGGCCAGCAGCGGGCCGTATTATAGAACTGTGTAAAACGGATGCCGCCGGCAGCAAGCCGATCCAGAGTGGGTGTCGCAATCTCACCGCCGTAACAGCCTGGATCGGAATAGCCCAGATCGTCGGCCAGAATGAGCACAATGTTGGGAACACCTGCGTGCGGTCCCGCAGCGCTGACGCTGGCAATCCCGCCGCCGATGATCAGACACGTCACAGCCAGTCGCAGAATACGACAAGGTGAAGTCACCATTACCTCATCCTTCCCCTGACTCCGCAGCAGTCCGCGAAATCATTGTTCCTTGAACCGCAGCAGACATTTTCCATTTACTGACGAATCTTCAGCTGCACGAACGGCAGTCGCTGCCTGATGCGGTTGCCACATCCCGGCTATCTCAGAATTCAGCACCCCGGACTGAATCAGGCTGGTGAGTCGACGCACCAGCCCCAGTCGAAACAGCAGTCCCTTGCCAGCCAGAAAATTTCCCAGCCAGAACCCTTCCACGGTACTCCCGACCGTCATCAGAGTCCGTGGCGAAAACTGCAAGGGTTTTCCACTGAGGGTACCGAAGGCCAGCATCCGAGCACCACGTCCCAGACTGCGAATCACTGCAGAACCGGTGCTGCCGCCGACGGCATCCACGGCATAGCCGACGCCGGACTCGCCCACGATCTGCAGCAGAGTCTGTGTCAGCTTCTCGGGATCATCAGTTGTTTCATTGAAGACAACCACACAGTCTGCCCCCAGTGCCTTCAATTGCTCAGCCGATTCTTCCCGCCGCACAACACAGAGAGTGCGAAACCCCACCCGCTGCCCCAGTCGCACGATCATCCGTCCGAGGGCACTGCCTGCAGCCGTCTGAACCAGCCATTGTCCCTCTGGCACCTGCAGCACTTCCTGCGTCATGACCCACGCAGTTGCCGGATTTACGAAGAATGTTGCCGCCTGCTCATCACTCAGGTGACGGCTGACAGGGATCACCTGTGATGAAGGCACGACAGTGTGCTCCGCCCAGGTACCGCCGGTACGGCTTAACACAACAACACGGCGTCCCTGAAACAATCGGCCCCTCAGGTCACCGCCGGATTGCTCGACGATCCCCACCCCTTCAAAGCCGGGTATCGCAGGGCATACTGCCTGCAGTGTGTAGCGTCCCCGGATGAACATCAGATCCGAAGGGTTGATCGGAGCAGCCAGCATCCGCACACGCACTTCGCCATGCCCCGGGTGAGGAATCGGCTGGCTGACACAACTGAGCACATCAGCCGGAATCCCCGGCTGATCAAACTGCACCACATCCATCAGGTTATTCGCCATCAGGCCCCTCACTGACTTCTGTACTGCAGCCCCCCGCAGATCCTTCCCCGCAGATCCTTCCCCGCACAACCAGCCACGTCTGACCAGCGAGGGAAGGGCAGTGGCCTCATTTCTTCTTTGGATTGAACTTATGAGTCGCCTGCCCGATGATTCCCTCGGCAGCTTCCATCAGCGTTTCTGACAGCGTCGGATGAGCGTGGATGGAATCAGCCAGATCGCGTGCTGTTGCGCCCATTTCAATCGCCAGCACCGCTTCGGCAATCATCTCTCCAGCTCCCGGACCAGTCATCCCCACGCCGACAATGCGCTGCTTCGCATTCTCGACAATCACTTTGGTCACCCCTTCAGTGCGGGCCAGCGTCTGAGCACGACCGGAGGCTGCCCAGGGAAATCGATAAATCGTCACGTCTCGGTTCTGGTGCTTCGCTTCAGCTTCAGTGATCCCTGCCCAGGCCAGTTCCGGATCCGTAAAGACCACCGCCGGGATCGCGATATTGTCAAATTCCACCGGCTCACCCAGCAACGTTTCCACTGCAATCTTTGCTTCTCGAGTCGCTTTGTGAGCCAGCATGGGTTCGCCCGCAACGTCGCCAATAGCCATGAATCGAGAATCTGCTGTTCGCTGATTCCGATCAATTGCGATAAATCCCTTGTCATCCACCCGCACGCCCGTGTTTTCCAGACCAAACCCACGGCTGCTGGGACGTCGTCCCACAGAGACCAGCACGCGATCGAAAGTCTGCTGCGGATCAACACCGTCGCCTTCCAGTGCTGCCACAATGCCGGCTTCGGTTGCAGTCAGACTGGCCACTTTTGTGTTCAG
>JALRDR010001095.1 GCA_023262145.1 Planctomycetaceae bacterium
GCCCAACTGAGCAGAAATGCAGCCCGAACACCCGCCGGAAACTGCTGCCGTCAAACCTAGATTTCATTCGCCATCTCGGCCAACACCTGACGAACCACTCGCAGCGCTTCGTCCAAATCTTCACGTGTTACATTCAAAGCCGGCAATAACCTTATAACCGTATCATTCGTTGCATTGATCAGAACACCTCGCTCCATGCACATTCCCACCGCAGGAGTTGACGGGATGGTCAGCTCAATACCAATCATCATGCCACAGACGCGAATCTCGTTGATGATCGGAAGCTCCGCCTGCCAGCTCGCCAGCTCGTCGCGGACATACTCAGCAAGACTGCTGACGTGCTCCAGAATTCCTTCCCGCTCAATCGTTTCCCCCACGGCAAGGCCTGCCGCCATTGCCAGGGAGTTACCACCGAATGTGCTGGCATGCATGCCCGGACGCAGATCTGCCGCCAGTTCATCACGACAGATCATCGCACCACAGGCAACCCCGCCCGCAAGACCCTTCGCCAGTGTCAGCACGTCCGGCTGAACTCCGGTCTGCTGATAGCCGAACCAGGTTCCTGTACGGCCCATCCCGGTCTGAACTTCATCAAAAATCAGCAGCAGTCCGTGCTCGTCGCACAGCTGACGCAGACTCTGCAGAAAACCCGGGGCCGGAATCCGGACGCCACCCTCTCCCTGAATCGGCTCAATCATGATCGCCGCGGTTTCGTCGTCAATCAGCTGACGCACTCCATCCAGATCATTCATTCTGGCATAGCGGAATCCCGCCATGAGCGGCCCCAGTCCCTCGTGGTACTTCGGCTGCGCTGTGGCGGTCAGAGCACCAAAGGTGCGACCATGAAATCCGTTTTCAAATGTGATGATGCGGTACCGTCCACTGCCCCCACCATGCAGCCGGGCCAGCTTGATTGCCGCCTCGTTGGCTTCCGCTCCACTGTTGCAGAAGAACGCCTTGCCGAAACTGCGACTGCACAGGAATTCTGCAAACCGGCCCTGCTGCTCAATGTACCACGTGTTCGGCACGTGAATCAGACGCGCAGCCTGATCCTGAATCGCCTGCACCAGATGCGGCGGGGAATAGCCCAGGATATTGCACCCCCAGCCCGGAAACATATCCAGATAGCTGCGACCATCGGCGTCCTCAACCCGTGATCCCTCTCCTCGTACCAGCGCAACCGGATAACGCCGATAGTTGGGAATCACCCACTTCTCGAACGTCTCAATTGTTGCCTTGCTGCCGATACCCATCGCTGCCTCTCCGTCCTTACAGGAATACCTCTACACACTGAACTCTGGATCAGCACCCGCTGCCAGCCCTGCACCCATTACCACGCCTGACCAGCCAACACCACGTAATACATGCTGCTCGCGTTCACCGGCAGCGACTGCACAAATGCCCGCTGGTCGGCTAAAGCCCGCACCCTGAATGCTGACACGATTTCCCGCCGGCCCGTTCACCACCAACAGACGCAATTCAGGGAACAATCTCTGTTCCGACACCAGTGTCCGAATAAATCTCGAGCAGAACGGAGTGGGGCATGGATGCATCCACAATGTGCACTTTACGCACCCCGGCTTCCAGCGACTCCAGCGCTGCTTCAACTTTGGGAACCATGCCGCCGGCTATGGTTCCACATTCGATCAACTGCCGAACCTCCCCGCCGGTGACGTGGGAAAGCCGGCTGAGCGGGTTCTTGAGATCTGTCAGGATACCCGGAATATCACTCAGAAAGATCAGCTTCTCAGCAGACAGACGGCATGCCACTGCCGCTGCAGCCGTATCTGCATTCACGTTCAACTGCATCCCCACATCACTCAGAGCTATACTGGGAATCACAGGGATTGTTCCCGTTGAACAGACGCGTGAAATCACGTCCGTGTTAACCGCAGTCACCTGCCCGACATGCCCCAGATCCACTGGCTGTCCGGCTTCATCCCGCAACGTCATTTTCTCGGCCGTCAGAGTATTCTCGGTGCCGTAGTGCAGACCTGTTGCACGCCCGCCGGACTGGTTGATCCTGTCGACGATCGACTGTGTAATCTGTCCTGCCAGCACCCCTGCCGCTATGCGCAGCGTTTCCTGATCCGTGTACCTCCGACCCATGACAAACCGGGGTGTAATACCGGCCTCTGCCATGGCAGCAGAAATTGCCTTGCCGCCCCCGTGCACAATTACCGGGCGCATGCCCACTGCAGCCATAAAGACCACATCAACCAGCAGGCTGTCCACAGCCCGAACGTCGTCCAGCGTGCTGCCACCCAGCTTGATCACCACGTAACGGCCACGAAATCGCTGAATCCAGCCGAGTGCCTCGATGAGCACTCCTGCCTTCCGAATCGCTTCATCCATCTGAGTTTCCAGACCCCGCCGGCGCACAGAATTTTCCTGAGAATCCACCGGATCTCATTCTACGACCGGGCCTGTGCGATGCAATTCCGCCGATTCTTCCCCGTACGGATTGCCAGACTTCCGGATTCATTCAGCTGTCGACTCTTCACTGACCGGCTCAATCAGCCCACTCAGATCATCCGGCTCAGCGGCCGTATCCGCTGCAGAATACGGATCGGCCAGCTGCGTCTCCGACGGAGATCGCATGGTTGCCGCCAGTCGCAGCAAGGGCTCCAGCAGTACCTGCAGCAGCCGCTGAGATTCTCTGAGCACGATCAGGTTCTGACCCATGATGGCGTTTCGCTGCAGAGCTGACCGCACGCGCACCTCCGGGCAGTGACGCAGAGTCTGCCGCTGGAAACGAGCAACTTCGTACCAGTGAGTCACCAGCAGTGGCTTGTCTGCTGCTGCGGATTTCTGTACCAGGAGTTTCAGCGCCGCAACCGAATCTCCGGAAACTTCCTGGACGTCCACTTCCTGTGCGGCTAATCCGCTGTCCACGGCCGTCTGCAGCAGCTCCTCCGCTGACGGTGCCTGCCCGTTCACCTGCGTTCGCAACATCACCAGCCGACCGCCCTCCGACCGCAGCACGATCTCCGCCGCAGTGCGAATTCGATCCTGCATCTGCTCTGAAAGACGCCCCGATTGTTCTCCCTCGGTGGCAGGTACCACCACCAGCCGCGACTCATCGTCGTCGGTCGAAAACGCTGAGAAGCCCGCCTCATGCAGCAGCAGCAGCGGAAAACTGATCACCGTCAGCAGACCTGCAAAGAGTATTGCCAGCCATGATGACCGTCCCTGAACGGATGGGGAACTACCCGTAAGCACACCGGTGGCTGCCACGGCAAGCATCAGCAGCACACCCACTGGGCGCGCTAACAGGGCATAGCGAACACTTTCACTGACACCCTCGGATACC
>JALRDR010001107.1 GCA_023262145.1 Planctomycetaceae bacterium
TCTGCCTGACGCGGAAATTGCCTGCTGCCGCAGCGTTTGTCAGAGGGCAGTTGTCACGCAAGTTTTCTAAAGATTCTCTGCAAAGAATCCGCAGATCGTGGCCGCAGATCGTGGCCGCAGGCCGCCCCGGCCAACCAGTGCTGACCAGGCAGGCTGGTTTGATGTACGGTTGCTGCAGAATCAACCCTGCCCAGACCGTCTTGCCTGCGTGTTTTCCGTTTCCCGATTTGGGTGAGGGGAATTTGATGAGCATCGATCGATTTGTTTTCGCCACGGTTCTGACAGGTGTACTGCTGCTGGCAGCGTCACCACTCTGCAGGGCTGACGAGATGTCACCGGCGGAACAGGCATTCTCTGACTCCATGAAGAATGCCACTCTGGTTGGATTCTTTACGATGGGAGGTCGGGAAGAGCAGCCGCTGAAGCCGGAACGCTATGACATCGAAAGTGCCGTAAAGGCCAGCGGAAAGCTCTGGATCTTCACGGTTCGCATTAAATACGGGAATCTGGATACGAAATTGCCGGTCACTGTCCCAATGGAATGGGCCGGGGATACGCCTATGGTTTCCCGGACAGATGCTGCAATTCCGGGACTCGGTGCTGGTTTTTCGGCACGCGTGCTGTTCGACGGCGACCGGTATGCTGGTACATGGAAGCACGGTGCGGCAGGCGGACACATGTTCGGCCGCATCGAACGGGCTGCAGAAAAGTCTGCAGCGGGACTGGAAGATTCGCAATAAAGCCGAGTACCACAGCTTGAAAAAATTTACTCGGCGGCCGTTCGGCGTTCGCCGGCGAGGGCGGTGCTCTGCTTTCCGCTGTGGTCTGAACACAACTTGAAAATCGGGAGCTGAATGGTGGTGAAAACTCTGAAAACTCTGGTGCCAATGCTGCTGCTGTGGTTGGCCGTGGCGGCGCCCGTTCGTGCGTACGACGACGAAGTACAGGCAAAAACCGTGTCCGTGATGTTGAAGGGCCTGACGCTCAAACTGCCAACGACCTGGGCCAGTTCAGATACGGTCAGTTCCATGCGACTGGCAACCTACGAGATCCCGGCATCAAAGGGGGACAAGGACAAAGGGGAACTCAGCGTCTTTTCGTTTCCCGGTGGAGGTGGAGGTGTGGCTGCCAACCTCGAACGCTGGGTAGGACAGTTCAGCACCAAAGGACGGACCATGAAGGTCACTCAGGGGACGACAGACGGAAAGGCCACCTACTACCTCGCGGACATTGCCGGGACTTTCAATAAACCGGTTGGGCCACCAGTTCTTCGCCAGACAGAAGCAGCCGAAGGCTATCGAATGCTGGCTGCAATTATCGTGCTGGAAAACGAAGACGTGTACTACCTGAAACTCACTGGACAAGATGCCACCATCAAGGCTCAGACGGACGCATTTCGCGCGTCCTTCGGCGGCGATGCGAAACAGGAAAAGCCATACGAATTGTGATCTTCGTTCGATCTGCTCACTCAGGTCCATGCGGGACGGCAACCACTCACTGTTGCCGTCCTGTTTCTTTTCCGCTGGCCTGAAACGTTGCGCCAAGGCGTTGAGCGTGTGGACGTCGATGCAACCCTGAACAACGCCGAGTCTTCTGCAGCAGGCACTCCTGATGCCGACGACAGCTTTGAGAAATCCACGAACGTTAGCGGGCAGGGTCACACAATGCCCAACAGCCCCGTTATGATTCCCGGACAGTCGCCGTTTGCGGTCTGGTTTACCAGACAATTCGATTCTGGAAAGATGCAGTACATCATGCAGATTACGCTGAATGGAAACAGCACTGCGGTTTCAGATCAGTGCACAATAGCTCAGTTGCTGCAGGACCTGCAGATTGATCACCGTTACTGTGCAGTGGAAGTGAATCGGCAGGTCATCCCCCGTGAGCAGCATGCCGCAACGCAACTGCATGAATCTGACGAACTCGAAGTGGTAACACTGGTTGGTGGTGGCTGACGACGATGCATATGCGTCTGAAGAAACGACATGCCACACTTCCCGGAAACAGACTCTGGACAAAGATCAGCAGCAATGAGTGATCAACAGGCCGAACGGCCGCTTGTCGTCGGGACTCATACGCTCAAATCCCGCCTGATTGTCGGGACGGGCAAGTACGCGACGTTTCAACAGATGCAGGAATGCCTGAATGCCAGTGGAGCGGATGTGATCACTGTTGCCGTACGTAGAGAACGGCTGGTGGACAAGGATGGTCGCAATATCCTCGATTTCATTGATCTCACCCGCTACACGATTCTGCCCAACACCGCGGGGTGCTTCAATGCAGAGGATGCCGTCCGAGTCGCTCGACTCGGGCGAGAAATTCTGCGTGGGCTGGAAAACCCGGGAGCTGACTGGGTCAAGCTGGAGGTGCTGGCGGATACCCGCACATTGCTCCCGGACCCGGTGGCGACAGTGGAAGCCTGCGAACTGCTCGTGCGAGATGGTTTTCAGGTGCTCTGTTACACGTCTGACGATCCCATTGTGGCACGGCGGCTAAAGAACGTGGGAGCGACTTCTGTGATGCCGGCTGGCAGTCCGATCGGTAGCGGGCAGGGTGTGCTGAATCCGAACAATATCCGTATCTGTCTGGAATATCTCAAGGAAGACGACCCGGAGTATCCGGTGATCATTGATGCCGGCGTGGGCACTGCCAGCGATGTGGCAGCGGCGATGGAACTGGGCTGCGATGGAGTGCTGCTGAACACCGCCATTGCCAGTGCTCAGGATCCTCTGCGGATGGCGATTGCCATGAAGGGAGCCTGTGAAGCGGGGCGACACGCGCTGCTGGCCGGCCGGATTCCTCGGAAACTCTACGCGACCGCCTCCAGTCCCACCGAAGGTGTGATCAGGCTGACGCACGGTTAATCTCTGACCGCCTTCATCGGTTAAAGGAATCTGCAGCTGAGCAGGCTGGTGGGTGGTTGAATATGGCTTCTGGTTTGCAAGCCGGGCGGATCTGAACAGCCATCGGATTTCGGTGCGACATGGTTTTCGCTGTGCTCAGCGTGACCCGACCAGAACTCTGATCTGAAGAGCGTTGATTTACTGCCGGAAAATGCGACTTGTTCGGAGTGTATTGCATGTCGACAACTTCTGAACCCCGCGTCAATACGGTGTGGTGGCAGAACGGGAAAGTGATCGTTGCCTCCATGTTCCTGCTCGGGATCATGGCGACGGCTTTTCTGTATACGTACTGGACCCTGCACCTGATGCCGTTCATGCCGCTGCAGGAAGCGCTGGTGCAGGAGTTTCCCGGGTCAGCGCCGCGCGTTGATGGCGGGCAGAAGAAGATTCACAAAGACACGCCGATGGTGCTGCGAGTGGCGATGAAGACGGAGATGGATCCGCTATCGACGGAATCTGAAGACACTGCGGAAATGCAGCGGATGCGTGATCGTCTCTGGTCGTTGACACAGGAGCTCAAGCCACTGGATGGTCTGGAGCATCTTGAACTGCACGCCTACAAACTGGTGCAGGAGGACGAGATCCGAAAGCGATCCTGGCGAATGCTGGTGCAGGAAGATCAGCAATGGATTGAGATCGATGCCGATGGTCGCGTGCTGGAACAGACCGCAGCGGCTACGGTGGAGGA
>JALRDR010001163.1 GCA_023262145.1 Planctomycetaceae bacterium
GCACTTTTTTGGCAGCGTATCCGCGTCTAAAGTTCGAAAAGCCACAACCGGGTCAGACAGCACTCGACGTCGGCTGTGGAGATGGACGCAATACCCGACTGCTTTGCGAAATGGGGTTGAATGTGTCTGGAGTTGAAGTAACGGATCAACTCGCGGAGGTAACATCTCAACGACTGGCTCAGCTTGGCCATACTGCTGACATTCGGAGGGGAAGAAACAGTGCACTTCCTTTTTCCGACAACACTTTTGATTATCTATTGGCCAGTGCCGTCTGCTACTACTGTGATGAAGGCGAGACAATTCATGACAACCTCTGCGAATACAGCCGGGTTACGAAAGAGGGCGGCTATATTGTGGCTTCCGTTGCAAATTCCAGTTCATACATCTTCAATGATGCCGAACCACTTCCGGACGGTACGTGGCGGATCAAACGACACCCCTATGGCTGCCGAAATGGGTATCGCCTGGCAGGGTTTCCAGATGAGAAGACTGCCGCCGAAACATTCTCGCAGTACTTTGACGACGTATGTTACGGGAGTACACAAAATGATTACTATGGGATTGACGAGCGTCTTTTCTGGCTTGTTGGTAAAAAACCTGTTCGAGATTCTGAGTAATCGACTGAGAATGTGACTTGTTAACGAATGGCTTGATGAGAACAGCCGAACTTTCCAGCCTGTCCGTCGAAACATTCATCCACCCCTTGACGAAAGTCGGCATGCGTTTTCGGCCGCTGCCTCGCCCTTGGATTTCTACCATCCTATCCATCAGCATGGATGATTCCATAGGTCCGCTGCATTTTCGAAGAATATGCGTTTCTGATCATCTGCGCTAACACCAGCCTCGTCACATATCCGCCCGAGAACTTTGGCCTGCTGGAATGGTGACGCATAATGGTAATCGGAGCCGTACATGATCCGTGACTTATCGGTGTATCGAACAAGTTTCACGAGATCCGCGCGGTGGCTGGTATCTTCGAGATACTGCAGAGACAGTGACAGGTCGTACCAGATGTTGGACAGTGGACGCAGGTGCAGGAAATACTTCAGCACCTCATATCCTCCCGCATGTGCAATCACAAATCGTCGCTCAGGAAAGTTCTCCGCGAGGGAAATCACTCCCTCAAGACTGGGTTGATGTTCCAGACGCGGCCCGAAGTAGAATGCGTCATAAATAATTGGCAGATGCTCCGGCATTGCCCTGAGCGCCTGATGAAGATCGCGATGCCGCTCTGAGGTAATCTGCTGGATGCGGGAGTGGATCTTGAGGCCGGCAATCCGCCCCGCGTCCGCTTCTGCCTTCACAAACGCGTGTTCCGAATTCAAAGGTAGTATCAGCGAGATTACGTCGTCAGGCGTTACTCGATCTCGCAGTTTTCTGTAGTGATCGGTGTAGTTGAAAATGATATTCCGACGAGTAGTCCGAGGGAGGTCATATCCCTGCAGCCCGTTCTCAACATGGACGTGACAGTCAAAGATCACACTCGGCCTCCGGTATTGCGCTGTGACTCGTTCGCCAGTCGAGACACAAGGCGATTTGCTGCCCTCTGATGAACCTGCTCCACCCTGTCAGAGGCTTCTCTTAGAATCTTGCTAAGCGCGTTAAGGATTCTGGTCGAGAGCGACGTCAGAACGCTCGTTCTTGCGGCAAAATTATCCCCGTGAGTTTCCAGCAATTCTGAAATGACGGGCAGGTTTTTCGCCTGCGACTCGATCAATTCAACCAACAGGTTTGAGTCAGGCTGGAAGGTATTGTCACCGGTCATGTAAATGTTGATGTGCGGATCGAGCAATTCGAAGTCAGGGTCGTCGAGTGGGTACAACCGATTCTTGAGCAGACTGTGAGTTCTCTCCTTCGCAGCCCGTGATGCCAGTTCTGAAACTGGCCAATCCAGAAACTGCAGGATGTTTCTGGCCATTTCGCCCATGTAGACGCCCTCCTCAGAAGCTTCCTGAAGGAACCTGTTGACCCCGTCCTCATCAGGGCTGTGGTGAGTGAATCTCAGAAACCGCTTTCCGGTGAAACCCATAAGACGAAGCGTGAGAGCCAGTTCCATGATCGAGAATGTGCCCGCATCCAGTCGCGACAATATGTAGCCCGCCATCGCTGCCGCACCAGCCGGCTCCGGTTTACGGACATGGGCAAGCACAAATTCAACCTGCGCTTCGGTTGTACCCAGCGAACTCCACTTCACACTCTGTATGCATCGACAAATGTCTTCCCCGTACACAATCGCCTGAGCAAATGGGTTCATTGTGTGCGTGGCTGGATGAAATGCCTCTTTACCACGGAAAGCTCCGTCACCTTCATAACTGTTGCGAAGAATCTCAAAACACCGATTCCCATTCGAATAAGAACTTGATCCCAACCCCACATACGCCGAGCCTCTGCCGGACAGATGATTGTCTACAACGACCCCAAGTAACTGCGCAAGTGACTGGATATTTGCCAGATCGAAAACACCATGAATACGAGTCTGCAGATCTTTGCCAAGACGTCTGGAATCGAGAAAGCGACTCACATTGGGAAACAGGCTGTAGAGCCGACTACGAATCCCTTCATCCAGTCGCGAAGGCTGACGAATAATATTATCAGCGAGGATAGCAGCGGCCAGCGCTGCCCCGATCGAAGCCTGATTCCAGGTGCTGACGGCCCGCACTCGGGAGTCAACCACGACTTCTTCCAGCATCAACAGATAGGGCACCATCAGCCCACTGATTCCACCCTCAACACCTTCGGTAACAAAGACCTTTCCTTCACATATCCGACATTGAAGAGAATCGAGCGTATCTGCCACTCGATCGTCATCAAGTACCTCGGCGATGGGAACCCCGCGCTCTTTCGCAAGTTCGGTCAGCGAGAAAAACAACAAGTTCTGTATCTCATCCTTCGACTGCGGGTTCGTGGGAAAGAAATATCCACCCTGCAGCAGCGCATCACGCAGTGCACCGGGGTCACGCTGTACACGATTGATGTACGTACGCAGCCTCGTCAGCGGCGGTGCCTCCGCCGCCAGCGAATTCAGATAAGCAGTCTTCTCCGGA
Organism: Planctomycetaceae bacterium; assembly: GCA_023262145.1. Taxonomy (GTDB): domain Bacteria; phylum Planctomycetota; class Planctomycetia; order Planctomycetales; family Planctomycetaceae; genus SXXK01. Next base: position 3,045 of record JALRDR010001163.1, read on the forward strand.
TTCATGAAGTCCGCAGCTTCATCCGGGCACCAGATCACAAGCCCACCCTCGTCGGAATTCAGCAGTCGGCATCGCTTGTTAAGAAAACGCAACTCCCGAGCCTGCATGTAACGCAACGCCTCATGGAGGGAAATGCCCATATTTGAAGATGTTGAACAGACGATGGTTCTGCGAGCGAAAGCCTTCCAGAGAGCAAGATCAAGGAGATCCACTGCGGTAAATTTTTCTGCGGGCACCCCGTCAAGAGATCCGGGAGCAAAAACAGAAATACCCGTTCCGGATTCCTTACGGGAATACAGGAACTCTCTGCGGACAGCATTCAATTCTGCTGCACTGAGAGAATGAAGTTGCTTTCTGGCCCGAATTACTTGTTCCGCAACCAGTCCCAGCGCGTTGAATCCTTTAATGCAGCTCGCAAATTGCCTCCATCCCCGCATGAGATGAATACGCCGCCCCAGCATGGCGCTGATGAGTGGCGCGGCGAATACAGTATTGTCGTTGGAGTCATCGTACGGAAGACTGCGCGTGGAGAGCGTCGACGGTGGCATAATACCTATTCGCCTCGCGATCTCGCAGGTCACAAGGGCTCCATCCATCACTGCGTTCCAGTTCCGCGCCCCCGACCCCTCAATCAGCACGTCTCCCTCTTTGAGAAAATCAGCCGTGATTTCCGGGACAGGCATGTGCAGGTAATGCGGTTTCATACGTGACTCCGTATTGCGATGACCTTAAGCTCAATGCAGACAGGGGAAGGAAAGCGACTCACTTCCACAGTGGTACGACTGGGATTAATTTCTCCGAATACCCGACCGTACGCCGCATTGAATTTGCGAAAATCCCTTTGAATGTCAGTCAAGAACACAGTCACATCAACAACCTGAGCAAGAGAAGACCCGCATTCCTCGAGAAGCATCTGGAGATTTTCAATCGTAGCGATGAACTGGGCTTCCACATCAAAACCCAGAATAGCCCCGCCCGGACCGTACTCAACCCCTGGGATATCATCAACGTCCTTCTTTCTGGCAATGATACCGGACGCAAAGATGAAATCCCCCACAATTCGTGCGTGAGGATGAAAGGAAGACCTGCCTTCCGGCAGTCGATCCGAGTGAATTTCCACATTATGCATTCTATCAATCCTCATACTCAATGAAGACGGAATCTTCTACGGCACGTTCCAGACGGAGAGCCTCCTGAGCAGAATCAGCGCCAACTACAAAGTATCCAACCCGGTCACGACTGTCCCTGACATCCCGTATCTGGTCGCCAGGCTTAAGATCGAGCTGGAAGACAATCAGCCCGGCCATTCGTTCCGCGTCAACAGTCAGTGTTTTCACAACGCCGGGTCTAAATTCAAAGAATTTCATCACAACGAAGCGTTTCCTGTAATCCGTGATTTCTGGCATGTACGGCTCATCGAACAAACAATGAATCAAGGCCTTGTTCGGCTCAAACCCCGTGAGAAAGGGAATGATCACGCTACTGATGCTGCCACCGCCTCCGCGCGCCGCAACCTCAATGAGGAACGGTTTGCCGTCCTCAACCATGTACTCCGCATGAGTAACCCCGAATCGCAGACCTATTGACTTGATTACACGTTCGTTAAGACTGAACAGAACTTCTTCAAGTTCCGGTGAGACATCTCCCAGGTAGGTATTACGAAAATCAATGCAGTTGTTGGCCGGGTAATGGAACTTCTTTGTCACCGCCAGATTCCGCACCTCGCCATCCTGAACCCACGCCTCCACAGAGTACTCGAAACCAGAGATGCGGCGTTCAACCAGAATTCCACGGGATCTGCTCTCCAGCAGAGCATGAGTCACCTGCTGACCGAACCGACCGGGATCAAGAGTAGACACTCCCTTGCTTCCCTGGGAGTTGATAGGCTTCACAACCCACTCCCGTGGATTCCTAACACTTTCAATGAAACGAATCGCGTCGTCACATGTTTCGAACAGATGGAATTCCGGCACGTGTTCCGGAAGAGACTTGCTTACGATTTCCCGCATCGTATGCTTGTTTGTAAAACGGATCGCAGACAAGTAGCCGATTCCTTTCAGGCCCATATTCTCGGCGACATAGGCTACCGTGGGAACTGCCACGTCGGTCTGGTCGGTCATCACTGCATCGACTCCAAATGACATAGCAGCTTCCAGCGTTCCTACTTTGTTAGTCACGTCTATCTGCTGGAAAAAATCAGCCTCCTCCCTGCAGGGTGGGTCTGGAAACATGTCCGTGACAAGAACACGAAGTCCAAGCGACTTTGCGGTGCGTACAGCAGGCAACTGGTTCATACCACCGCCCACAATGTGAATCAGTTTACCTTTCACGCCGTTGAAATCTCCTAAGAGTTGGAAAACACCAGAATCCGTGCAGAATAGCAAACGTGACGAGCAAAACCCGCCGCAGCAACGTATACAGAAAGATCGTCAGAAGATGTCACCCTGCGTGATATGATGCAGAAAAGTAGAATAACTGTACTCATCAACTGCCGTACTGATCCGTACGTAACTCCAGTAATCTTCGCCGTAGGCAATGCCCGGCACGCAGGCTATCCTCAGGCGATCAAGCAAGTCGGTCGAGAATTGCCTTGCGTCCCGCCTGACGTCAATCAGGAAGTAGAACGCGCCTTCCGGCTTCAGGAAAGATACCCCGCACTTCTCCAGCGCCAGCGTCAGTTCACGATGGCGAGTCCTGTAAACTGCCAGCATCTCATCAAATATCTCAGCATGCTCCTGCCGACGAAGTATGGCCTGCGCCGCAGCATACTGCACAAACGCAGGCACATTCGTAACGGAATTCTGAGAAAGCTTCCACGCATTCCTGTGCACGTCGACTGGCAGATATGCGTAGCCAACCCGCCACCCGGTCATGGAAAACGTCTTGGAAAAACTGTTTATGTACAAAACTCTGGACGAATGCTCCGGATAGCGTGAACAACACAGCACTTTACAAAAAGTCTCCGAAAACACGATGCGATCGTAGACCTCATCGAACAGCAGATAAATGCCATGCTCTCCAGCACAATCCAGGAGTGCGTTCAGGTCCTGTTCGGAGTAAACGGCTCCAGCCGGATTATTAGGGTTATTGATCACTACCACCCTTGTTCGAGCAGAGAGCACCTCACGCATCCGGTCAGCCGTAAGCTTTCCCCCATCGGCAACAGTGGAGATACGCCTGACGTCCGCCCCGGCAAAGCGGGAAATATTAACGTACTGAGGCCAGGCTGGGTCTGGCACCAACACCTCGTCGCCGGGATTGACTACAGTGTTGAGAATCGTGAAAATTGCTCCTGCAGCCCCAATCGTTACCAAAAACCGGCCGGAATCAAGGTTTAGTCCCGTACGTATCTTATAGTCCTCAGCCAAGGCACTCCTGAGCAGCGGTATCCCACGACTGTCTGCGTATCTCGTAAGGCCCAGACGCATACCCTCATCGGCCGCATTGATAATATACGCAGGCGTAGGGAACAGCGGCTCGCCGGTTTGCAAAGCCGCAACTTTAACGCCACTGGCCGCCAACTCTCTGACCGTATCCGCAATCTCTATTGC
>JALRDR010000027.1 GCA_023262145.1 Planctomycetaceae bacterium
AGAGGGGGTCTGGAACGAATCCTCTCGGAACGCCAGTTACCGGCAGCGTGCTGCTGGACAGCCGTTTTTTCATGTTCAGAACTATGGGGTGACTCACGAAGGCCAGTTGTTCGGCGGACTGCCGAAGGGGGTCGAATCGGTGATCAGCCCTGACGATGTGCAGGTCTTTCCATATCACCCTGACACTCCGCTGATGCGTCAGAAGTATGCGGATTACCTGACACGGCAAACGCTGGTGGATCGCGAGCTTGGTGATTTTGTCATGCAGCTGGAACAGGATGGTGTGCTGGATGACACGTTCATTTTCCACTATGGCGATCATGGCGGCGTCCTGCCGGGCAGCAAAGGATATGCCAACAACGACGGACTGCAGGTGGCGATGGTGGTTTATGTACCGAAAAACTGGCGGCACCTTGCTCCGGCAGCCCCCGGAACTCAGGTGGATGGATTTGTCGAGTTCGTGGATCTGTCGGCGACAGTACTGAATCTTTGCGGGGTGGATGTGCCGGCGGGCATTGATGGGCGGCCGTTTCTGGGTCGGGGAGTCGCACTGGCTGACTTGAACAGCCGCGATACGGCATTCGGATATGCCGATCGATTTGACGAGAAATACGATCTGGTACGGTCGCTGCATCACGGGCGGTTTCATTATGTCAGGCGGTTTCAGCGATTCCATGTGGACGGCCTGCAGAACAATTACCGCTACAAGCAGTCGGCGTTTGCCGAATGGCGGATGCTGTATCAGCAGGGAAAGCTGAATCGACAGCAGTCGCAGTTTTTCGAGATTCAGCCGGCGGAGAGTCTGTACGACCTGCAGGCAGATCCTCACGAGGTGAATAATCTTGCCGCCGCTCCGGAGCATCATGAAACGTTGCTGAAACTGCGGGGCTTGTTGCAGCAGCGGATGCGCGGGATGCCGGACCTGAGTCTGCTTCCGGAGCCGGTAATGCTGTCGGAAAGTGCGGCTCGCAGTCCGGCGGACGTGGGGCGGGAGCAGCGCGATCGAATCAGCGGCCTGCTGGCGACGGCAGACCTGCAGTTGCTCCCGTGGGATCAGGCGCAGGCTGGATTACATGAGGCATTGAAATCGGAAGACGAGCTACAGCGATACTGGGGACTGATTGGCTGCAGTTCCTTTGGCGATCAGGCGGCAGGAATGGCAGAGCTGGTAATGCAGCTGGCGGCCGCGGATGATTCGCGACTGGTGAGGATGCGTGCGGCGGAATTTCTGGGGCTTATCGGTCGACGCGATCCGATGCCGGTGCTGGCGGAACTGCTGCGGCAGACCGAAGATCCGGTGGAAGCGGGGCTGATTCTGAATTCCGTGGTCTTGCTTCGCGATCAGGCCCCAGGCTGGAAGTTTGATCTGCAGTCACTGCAGGGAACGCGGTGGCTGACTGCGAAGAACGGCCAGTTCGAACGGCGGATTGCCTATCTGCGAGGTGATGATCTGTAGTGTCTCGCGGCTGCGGTGTGAAGTAGTCGGGAAAGTGCGTAAGCTCAGCCCATGAAGTTCCGGACTGCAGGCGGCGATTAGCTGCTGGTTCCCGTACACGACCTGACGAATCCCTGAATGATGCGGGAGGAGGCGGATGATGTCAGAGAATCCGTTGACGAACGACGACTCCGCTTCGGCAGGGCATGTCGCGACACATATCCGTTACCGGGTGATCGCCTGGTTTTCTTCCGCTGCGGCGATCGCTTACCTGTGCCGCACTTGTCTGTCGGTGGCAGAGATTGAAGTGCGGGAGTCGCTGCAGCTGACTAAAGAGCAGATGGGCTGGATTCTGGGGCCGGCGTTTTTCTGGGTGTATGCGCTGGGGCAGATTCCGATGGGCTGGCTGGGCACGCGGATAGGAGCGCGGCTGCTGATACCGTTGCTGGCCTGCGTCTGGTCAGTGGGCACGATGTGGATGGGACTGTCCGGCTCGATGGCCATGCTGGTGGGGTTTTATGCCCTTGTCGGGATTGCGCAGGCGGGGCTCTTTCCGGCTGCGACATCCGGATTCGCAGTGTGGCTGCCCACGACGGAACGGGGCCTCGGCAGCGGTATTCTGGGGGCCAGTATGTCGCTGGGGGGAGCGATAGCCGGAGCGTTGACCGGCCGTCTGTTGCTGGGAATGACGTGGCAGCGCATCTTCCAGCTCTACGGTGTTGTGGGATTGTTCTGGGCTGCAGGGTTTTACCGGAACTACCGCAATCGTCCGGAGGATCATGCGGGGGTTTCGGCGCGTGAACGGGCACTGATTCGTGGGGAACTGGTTGCCGACGGTGTGCAAAGTGTGGTGAGCGTTGCGGGAGCGGGCAGCGATCAGATTCGGCAGGGGGAAATCTTTGCTCAGCTGCTGCGAAGTCCTTCGATGTGGTGCATCTGCGGGCAGCAGTTCTGTCGCGCGGCGGCGTACCAGTTTTTCTTCACGTGGTTTGTGACATGGTTACGCGAGGCACGGGGAATGTCCGTGGGGGCATCGGGTGCGCTGATGACGTTGCCGCTGCTGGCGACCGTGGCTTCAGCAATGACAGGCGGCTGGATATCGGACCTGATTCTGCGGCGGACGGGAAGCCTGCGCTGGTCACGGCAGGGAATTTCCGCGCTGACGCTCGTGCTGTCCACCTGCTTCGCGGTGGCGGCGATCGCCATCCCGGAAACACGACTGGCCGTCGTTGTGCTCAGCATGGCGGTGTTCTGTGCCAACATCGCAGCACCGTGTTCCTATGCAGTGACAATTGATCTGGGTGGTCGGCATGTGGCTCTGGTGTTCGCGGTGATGAATATGGTGGGCAATTTCGGGGCCGGCTGGTTGCCATGGTATGTCCCGCGTCTGCGGTCCTGGGTGGATCTTGATCCGCAGCTGGTGCAGACGCTGGGGGGCAGCAGCTGGAATGCGGTGTTATTGCTGGTGGGGCTGTTGAACCTGCTGGCGGCGGTGGCGTGGCTGCTGCTGCGGTCCGATCGGGATGTACTGGGACGTGCGTTGAGGCGTGGAAGGGAACAGGAATGACAGCAGTGCTCAGAACTCCTCAGGCTCGGGTTGTGGCCGGTATCGCGCGAGTGGACATCACGCCGCCGATCGGGATTTATCATCGCATGTGGGGCGCAGCGACTCACGATCAGGCCACGGGTGTGCACCTGCCGTTGACGGCAACGGCGCTGGTGTTAGGCAGTGGCAGCGGCGAGTGGGAGCAGATGCAGTATCTGCTGGCGGTGGATCACTGTCTGCTCTGGCCGCGTGAGCTGCAGTCCTTTCGGCAGCAGGTGGCGGAAACGTGTGGGTTACAGCCTGAACAGCTGGATGTGTGTTTTTCGCACACGCATGGTGCGGGGCTGATGGGGCTGGAACGCCAGGAGTTGCCGGGCGGGGAGATGATCGCAGGTTATCTGCAGGAACTGGCGGAGCGTTGTGCGCGAGCGTTGCAGCAGGCGTTAACGGCGCTGCGTCCCGCCATGTTAACAGTTGCGAAGGGGCGGTGCGATCTGGCGGCCAACCGTGACTTTCCGGATCCGGCGGGGACAGGATTTGTCTGTGGATTCAACCCGGACCGGGAGGCTGATGATCTGTTGCTGGCCGGTCGACTGACTGACGACAGCGGGAATGTGATGGCGGTGCTGGTAAATTATGCCTGTCATCCGACAACACTGGCGTGGGCGAATACGCTGATCAGTCCCGACTATCCCGGGGCGATGCGTGCAGTGATTGAGGAGGCAATGCGGGCGCCCTGCTTCTTCATCCTCGGGGCCTGCGGAGAGTTGGGACCGCGGGATGGGTTTGTGGGCGACACGCAGGTAGCGGATCGCAATGGGCGTCAGCTTGGTTACGCCGTACTGTCGGCGCTGGAAAGTCTGCCGCCGCAGGCAGGGACAGAGTTCTGCTTTACAGGGCCGGTGACATCAGGGGCGACGCTGGGAGCCTGGGAGCATCGGGAAGTCGCAGGGCAGGACGCTCTGAGATTCAGCGTTTCGCGGCAACTGGTTGTTACAGCCGAACTGCCATTCGCCGGTTCATTTCCAACGGTGGCGGAGTTACGGGCGGAGCGGGAGCAGCTGCAGGAGCAGCAACAGGCAGCGATTGCGAGTGGAGATCAGCGGGGTGCGGCGGAGATACGGGCCCTGATTGAACGTGTGGACCGGTCCTTCCTGCGGTATGGATCGCTTCCTGCGGGAACGCATTATCCCTGGCAGACAGTGCTGCGTCGCACAGGCGATGTGTACTGGGTGCTGCTTGACGGGGAATATTACAGCGTCTTGCAGACAGAATTGCGGAGGCGATTTCCGCAGTTGTGCATTGTTGTCGGGACAGTCGTGAATGGTTCTACGGTGTGGTATCTTCCTGACCGAGCATCATACGGGCTGGGTCTGTATCAGGAGCAGGCATCGGTGCTGGCCGCCGGCAGTCTGGAACTGGTGATTGACACAGTGTCGGATGGGATTCAGCAGCTGGCGACAACGGGCGACGGGGAGTCGGGAACTGGTACGGCAGGAGAGACCGCGTGAAGATAACGGCGATCGAGACACTGGTCTGCAATGCGCGCATGCGGAACTGGGTGTTTGTCAAAGTGGTTACCGACCAGCCAGGGCTGGTGGGCTGGGGCGAAGCGACACTGGAATGGCATACTCGCGGTGTCGTCTCATCGATTGAGGACCTTGCGCCGCTGCTCATCGGCGAGGATCCACGCCGCATTGAGTATCTGTGGCAAATGATGTTTCGTCAGCATTTCTGGCATGGTCATGGGATTGTGCGATCCACCGCCATTTCGGGAATTGATATTGCGCTGTGGGACCTGCTGGGGAAGATCCATGGCGTGCCCTGTTCGCAGCTCTGGGGAGGACCGGTCCGTGACTGGATTCGCACCTACTGCCATCTGGGTGGCGGGAAGATGGAGGATTTCTATGAGACTTCCGTCGAGGATGCTCAGCGGTTTGCGGATCTGGCAGTGCAGGCGGTGGAGGAGGGGTTTACGGCGTTCAAGTGTATGGCGGTACCACCCACGCGACCGGTGGAGGGGTTGCAGCCGATTCGTACAGCGGAGCGGGCCGTGGCGGCAATGCGGGAAGCGGTTGGCGATGCGATTGACATCATGGTGGACTGTCACGCCCGACCATCACCACGGATGGGTTTGAAATTCGCGCAGGCGCTCGAGCCATACGGGTTGTACTTTTTTGAAGAACCCTGCTGGCCGGAGCATGTGAGTGCGCTGGCGGAGATTCGTAACGCCGTGGCGACGCCGATTGCGACCGGGGAGCGGATTACGAGTATTGAGGGCTTTCGGGATCTGTTTGCCGCGGGCGGTTGTGACGTCTGTCAGTTTGACGTGACGCATTGCGGGGGGCTCACAGCGGCGCGGCGGATTTCTGCCATGGCAGAAGCCTGGGGGCTGGGGCTGGCGCCGCACAATCCGCAGGGCCCGGTGAGTACAGCGGCGTCACTGGAGCTGGGATTTGCGCAGCCGGGATACATCATCTGCGAGACAGTGCATGCGGATGTGCCATGGCGACAGGATGTGGTGCAGGAAAGTCATCAGCGCAAGCAGGACGGTCGGCTGGTACTTCCGCATACGGCACCCGGACTGGGAATTGAAATTAACGAACAGGAAGTGCGGAAGCATCCGTTTGAGCAGGAGTTACCGCAGCGGGTGTACTATCCGGACGGAAGTATTGGTGACTGGTGAGCGGTGTGTGGCGAGCGGCAAGTGGCGAGGGTTGAGTGAACAGTGCACAGGCAGGGGCTGAACAGAATCAGGGACAGGGGACAGGCGAATGAGAGAGATCGCGGGTGTTCTTCCGGTGGTGCATACGCCATTGCATCAGGATGAGTCGATTGACTTTGAGAGTCTGCGGCGGCAGATCGACTGGGCCTTTGAGCAGGGAATTCAGGGGCTGTGCACCGGAATGGTGAGTGAGCTGTTGCGACTGAGCGTGACGGAGCGTTGTCATCTCTCCGAGGCGATTGTGACGTGGGCGCGTGGTCGCGGCGCGGTGGTGCTGGGGATTGGCGCTGAGAGTACTCGCCAGGCGCTGGAGTACGGTCGGCAGGCGGCAGCGATTGGTGCTGACGCAGTGATGGCGATCCCCCCGGTGACGACAGCATTGTCTGAGGTGCAGCTGGAGAAGTATTTTCGGACGCTGGCGGAGGAAGTGAATCTGCCATTGATTGTGCAGGACGCATCATCGTATGTGGGGCAGGAGATCCCATTGCCCTTATGTGTCAGGCTGCTGGATGAATATGGCTCGCAGAAAGTGTTGTTCAAGCCGGAGGCATCTCCGATTGGCCCACGTCTGTCACAGTTGCGGGATGCGACGGACGGGCGAGCTCAGATTCTGGAAGGATCCGGGGGAATGTTCCTGATTGACAGTTTTCGTCGGGGGATTGTGGGAACAATTCCGGGGATGGAGTTTCTGCCAGCGGTGGTTGATTTATGGCGGGCGTTGCAGCAGGGGAATGATGAGCGGGCCTATGCGATCGGTTTACCGCTGAGTGCGCTGGTGGCGTTGCAGCTGCAGGCCGGCCTGGATGGATTTCTGGCTGTAGAGAAGTACCTGATGGTGCAGCGGGGGTTGTTCGATCGCGATCTGCGCAGGACGCCGTGGTCATGGGAGCTGGACGAAGAGACCCGTCTGGAACTGGAACGGCTGCTCAAATTGCTCGAAGCGGGGCGCGAGCATGGCGGTGGTACTGGGGGGCTGGATGCCGCCACTGGGATTTGAGTTTACTGCCAATCGTCAAAATCATTGGAAACGGAACTACAGAGAAACCCTAAGATGACCCGTATTAAACCTCACTTCAGGGGCGGTTCAGGAGAAATCTCGGGCCTGTAGTTGCCGGCGGACCGAGTAAGCTTTGCAGGTCGGGAGATTGAGACAGTATTGGGTGAGTTGAAGAAGTCTGTTGATTTCCGCGCACAGCGCCCCAAAAGCTGTGAATTCCCCGTTTACCCGTCTCAACAGGCTTGCCAGTCCGGGATGCAATTATGGAAGATCGGCGATTAATCCGGCGATTTTTCTTCTGGTGCAGCCTATCCGTAAGGTTGGGCGGGATGTTGCACGAATGCCGCTGCAATGGCAGAGTGTTGAAAATCGTTCACTAAACCAGCATTGCCAGCCTGACGGCCGTAGGCGGGAATGTTCTGGTCAAAGCGCAACCTTTACTCCGGGATCTCCTGAAGCGGGGCAGCAGAGCATGGCTGATCGACAAGCAAGGCGAGTGAATCGTTCCTGGTTAAATTCTTTGCGAGGTCTGTTTTCAGAGGCGGACTTTGGTCGCAGCCGGGTGTCGAGGCGTGGTCGATCACAGGGGAGCCTTGCGCGCCGAAATCAGCAAATCTCCGAATCGCTCGAACCGCGACTGATGCTGACTCTGGATGTCAGCCTGAACAACGGCAATCTGCTGGTGCAGGAAACTTCAGCAGGCGCGGATAATCTCGAGGTCGGCATTGATCCGGCAACATCCGAGTACATTTTCCGAGATGCGGGTCAGGCGTTGACCACCAGCATCAGTCAGGCAACGGGAGGCGGAACGAAGGAAATCCGCGTTCCCGCCGCGATTGTGACAGGCGGCATCAGGATTCTGACAGGGGCCAGTGACGACTCTGTAACAGTCTCAAATACATTTGGCTCCGTCAGCGGACTCTCTGTGTCGCTCGATCTGGAAGCCGGTAATGACACAGTGCAGTGGAATGCAGCTGCCCTGCTGAACGAACTCACCGTGGTCGCCGAGACCACTGCAATTGATGTGGAAGTCCTTGAGACGGTCGGTAAGCAGGACTGGCAGACGGCTTTAAAGTTAAGCGGTGCCACGTCGTTGATTGGTGCAGGGATTTCGTTGGCTGATGTTGACCTGGGGCAGAAGGACTTCAATGTCAGCAGTACCGCTGACATTGAAGTCCGCGGCGACATCCTGAACGGTGGATCGGGGGATGTGAATCTGGATGCACACGGTGGCATCCTGATTTCAGACGGTCAGGTTGAGACGAACGCAGGCATTATCATTATGCTGGCCGCCAGTGGCGGTCTGCAGATTGTCAATTCGGCGGTGGTTTCCGGATCGGGCAACATCTATCTGGAAGGCATGTCATTCAGCAGCGACGGGCTGGCAATTCTGAATTCCAGCGTGGCAACCTCGGCGAATGGCGAAATGACTCTGCGTGGTGCGGGCGGTCCTGACCGTCATGGCATTCTGATTGAGGGAACGACCACGACCAGCGCGTCCATTGCAACTCAGAATCGCAACATTGATCTGCAGGGATTTGCCGGGAGTGGTGACGGGCACGGCATCCTGCTGCGTTACGGCAAACTAAGTACAAACAATGGATCGATGGCACTGGCGGGTTTGTCAGATCGGGCCAGTGCTGCCGGAACACTGCTTGAGCATTCCGACATCCTTGTCACCGGAAACGGTAACGTGGCGCTGATTGCAGGCAGTCGAGAGGAGCAGTTTGGGAGCGGCAGCAATCGCTTCAGTCTGGAATTTGGACAGATTGGTGCCATCTACAATGCCGCCGACACGACAGGTGCTCCGAATCCTGCCGGAAGTGTGGGCTACGAATACCAGATGGGGCGGTATGAGATTTCCCGAGACATGATTGAAAAGGCCAATGCGGCTGCGGGTCTGGGAATCACGCTGGAGGACATGTCGGACAGGGGGGGGAATGGTGTCAATCGTCCGGCGACAGGCATCAGCTGGTACGAAGCGGCACAATTCGTCAACTGGCTGAACACGAGTAAGGGATACAGCCCAGCGTATAAGTTCGTTGATGGTACATTTCAGCTTTGGACGTCGTCCGACGAAGGATACGACTCCCTGAATCCTTACCGTAATCTGAATGCGAAGTACGTCATTCCCAGTATGGACGAATGGTACAAGGCTGCGTTCTTCGATCCGGTGACCGAGCAGTATTTTGACTTCGCGACCGGCAGCAACAGCACACCCACCAGTGTGACCGGTGGCACGGAACCAGGGACCGCTGTCTACGGTCATGCTCAGTCGCAGGGGCCGGCGGACATCACCAACGCCGGCGGGCTCAGTCCGTACGGCATGATGGCGATGAGCGGAAACGCGTTTGAATGGATTGAAACCGCGTACGACACGAATAATTCCGCAGCGGGTGAAGACCGTTTTCTTCGTGGCGGAGCGTTTTCCACGGCGCGGGACCCTGTGGATTCGCTCAAGGCGAGCGACAGCTTCCCGTACGCCCCGACGAATGAAGGTTATAACTCCGGTTTCCGCGTCGTCAGTCTGCAGCAGGATGTCAATGGGCTGGTCAGGCTGGATGACAGTACGATTTCGGTGAAGTCCGGAGTAGTCCAGGTTGAGGGCGGTCTGGAGGCTCTGGGGTCCACAATTACAACGACGACAGGCGGCATTGGCGTGAGTGGTGCGTCTGCCAGCATCAGGACGCTGGATTCTGCGCTGACGTCCGATTCCGGAAATATCGTGCTGACAGGGAATGGCACGCGTGACGATGTGTCCGGGATCGAGTTGGCGGATACCGCTGTCAGTACCGGCGGAACCGGGATTGTGACGCTGACCGGTCGGGGCGGCATGACGGCCTCCGGTGTACTCCTGAAAAAAATCGGTGCCAACGGGACGCAGATTCAGACGGGTGACGGGGCGATTACGATTGAGGGATTTGGTGGTGATACGGCCGGAAACGGCATTCAGGTGGATGGAGCGAGCGTAGCAACGTCGGCGGCCGGCAGTATTGTATTGCGGGGGGCAGGTTCCACTGGTAACAGTGGAATTCTGCTGCAGGGTGATGGTAGCCAAACCAGCCAGATCTCCACAAAGAACGGCAGCCTCACGTTGCAGGGTTGGGCAGGAGACGGCGGTGACGCAGTAGTGGCAACAAAATACCGCGTCACCACCACGGGTGAGGGTTCGATCGATGTGCTTGGCTCAGTGAACGGTGCCGGCACGTACGCGTTCTCCGCCACGGACAGCACCATTGCAGCCACAGGCTCCGGAAATATTGATATCCGAGCGGAATCGCGCCAGTACCAGTTCGGCGACACTTCAGCCTACGGGCCGGGTAATCCAGCGGCTCTGGAGATTGACTTCACCACCATTGGTGCGCCCGGCAACGACGATGACACCACCGGGAAACCGAACCCGGCAGGTAAGGTGGACTACGTCTACCAGATCGGAACATATGAAATCAGCCGCGGACAGATTGAGGCCTACAACGCGGCATGGGGGACAGCAAACGGGCTGGCGATCTCACTCAATGACATGACAAATTATGGTGGCAATGGGGTCAACAAGCCGGCCACAGGTGTCTCGTGGAATGAAGCGGCCAGGTTTGTGAACTGGCTGAATACCAGTCAGGGCTATCAGCCCGCATACAAGTTCACCACCAACGGTGTGAACGACAACATCGATTTGTGGACATCCGAGGATGCCGGCTACGACTCCACCAACCCCTACCGCAACAGTCTGGCCAAATACGTCCTGCCCAGCGTCGACGAATGGTACAAGGCAGCGTACTACGACCCGGTTACGTCAACTTATTACGACTTTCCGACCGGCAGCAACACGGCACCGACAGCGGTCGCCAGTGGCACGACAGCGGGAACAGCTGTATACGGTGGAAAGCCGGGACCTGCAGACATCACGTTAGCCGGGGGACTGAGTGCGTATGGCATCATGGGTCTCGGCGGCAACGTGTTTGAGTGGGAAGAAACGGCGTTTTCCCTCGGCAATAGTTCAGGTTCGTCGTCTCGCGGGTTCCGCGGCGGTGACTTTCAAAGCAGCAGCAGCCACTTGAAGTCGTCGGACCGGTTTGAACAAACCTCGACGTTCGCGAACATTGACATCGGCTTCCGTGTCGCCACTCTGCTGACTCACAACCCCACCGAAATTCTGCTGAATCACACCACGCTGCAGATCAACACGGGGGCGTTGACAGTGGACGCCGAAAACATCGTACTGCAGGGACAGGAATCAGTCGTGGTCACGTCTGGTTCTGATCAGGTGATTGCCAGCGATTTTTCTGGCACGGGGCACCTGCGCAAATTGGGTGCCGCACAGCTCACTCTCAGCGGTGACTATGCGACCACCGCCGTAATCTATGTGCGTGCAGGAACATTGAATATTGCCGGAATTGTTTCCGGCAATATTGTTACGGAATCCGATGCGAATGGATTTGGGACTTTGGTTGGGACCGGCACAATCACAGGCGACGTCACCGCCTCCGGGAATTCCGTGATCGCCCCCGGCGGCTCCGCAGGAATCCTCAGCACTGGCAACCTGGATCTGCAGTCCGGCGCCAATCTTCAGCTGGAACTTGGAGGCAGCACGGCCGGTAATTCCGCATCCAGTCATGACCAGGTGGTCGTCACCGGGCAGGTCCAGCTGGCGGGTGACCTTGAACTTTCATTGATCAACAATTTCACCCCAGGCATCGGCGATGTGCTGCTGTTGATCAGCAATGATGGCACCGACGCCATTTCCGGAACCTTTGCCGGTCTTGTTGAAGGGGATCAGTTTGCTGCCCAGGGCATCTCCTGGCAGATCTCCTATGTCGGCGGTACCGGGAACGACGTCACCATCACGAGGCTGGGGTCCGTCTTTGACGTGACCAATCTGGAACCTACCGGTTCCGGCAGTCTGTTTCAGGCAATCACTGATGCGAATGCGACCGCCGGTGAGGACCTGATTCGGATTCTGACCACTGGTGTGCTGGCAGTCACCAGCAGCGGTGTGCTGCCCAGTATTACCGAGCCGGTACGAATCGATGGTACCACAGCTCCGGATTATGCCGGAGTGCCGCTGTTCGAGGTTCGCGGAACCGATGCTGGCAATGTCTCCGGGCTGGTCTTCACCAGTACAGCAGACGATTCCGAACTGGTGGCTCTGAGTATTACCGACTTCGCTCAGCATGGCGTGGTTCTGTCCGACGCGGTCACGCTCACGCGGAACTGGATTGGAGTGGATCTGACGGGGGCCGCACGCGGCAATGACGGTGCTGGTGTGCGGGTACTGGCCGCTGGTGCTGTTGTCGGCGACGGTGGCGTTGGTAGCGGAAATGTGATCAGTGGCAACCTGGTGGGCGTGGAGATCAGTGGTTCTGCAGCCACCGGTGTGAAGGTGCAGGGCAACCTGATTGGTCTGAATCCGTCGGGAACGGCAGCGATTGCCAATGCGACAGGGATTCGCATCGACAAGGGGGCATTCAGCAACCTGATCGGGACCGATGGTGACGGTGCCGAAGATGTCAGTGAACGCAACATCATCAGCGGTAACTCCGGCGTCGGCATTCTGTTATCCCACAATGACCGGGATGGGAATGCTCCGAGTGGCGGCGATGTGACACACCTGAATACGATTGCCGGGAACTACATCGGGACCACGCCGGATGGTGCTGCGAAGCTGTCGAATGGGCAGTACGGGATCCACATCAGTGCTCTGGTGAAGCAGACGCTGGTGGGAACCGATGCCAACGGCACTGGTGATGCAGCGGAGGGGAATCTGATTTCCGGCAACACGCTGCAGGGGATCGTGATCAATGGCAACGAGAATACAGTTGCGGGCAACCTGATCGGCACCAATGCAACTCAGACTGCAGCCCTGAGCAACGGTGGCACAGGCGGCATTTTCATTAATGGTGCGGACAACGTGATTGGCGGCAATTCCGCAGCAGCACGCAATATCATTTCCGGCAACAACGCTGGTTCGGCTTCTGGAGTGCGGATTGAGGGTGGGACAGCCAAACGCAACAAGTTGCAGGGCAACTACATTGGTCTGACGTCGGACGGCACGGCTCTGGGAAACAGCGGTGCGATTGCGATTCTGAATGGAGCGGCCGACACGCAGGTCGGCGGCACCGGGAGTGGTGAAGGGAATGTGCTTTCCGGGAGCACGGACCAGGGGATTTACCTGAAAGCCTCCACCGGGACGTTGATTCAGGGCAATCGCATCGGAACGAACCCGGACGGGACTGCAGCGCGGGGTAACAATCACGGGATTTATCTGACCGGGGACGTCACGGGGACAGTAATTGGTGGTTCCGCAGCGGGAGCCGGAAACCTGATATCGGGTAACCGAGCCGCCGGGATTTACGTGGACAAAGCGACTGGTGGACTGCAGATTCAGGGCAACCTGATTGGCACAAAGGCTGGTGGTGGCGAAGCTCTGGCCAATGACACCGGGATTGTGGTGATTGCGGACGGAGTGAAGATCGGTGGGGATGCTGCCGGTGAAGGGAATGTGATCTCCGGGAATACAACAGATGGCATTCGCTTTGTGGCAGATGCATCGCTGCAGAACACCGGGAACGTGGTGCAGGGGAACCTGATCGGGCTTAAGGCGGATGGAACTGCCGGACTGGGCAATGGTGTTGCGGGGGTTCACATCTTCACAGCCAATGTTCAGGTCGGTGGCAGCAGCAGTCTGACGGCCGGTGTGCTCAGCGGTGCCGGTAACGTAATCGGTGGCAACAATGTGGGGGTGGAGATCAGCGGTGCGGCCGCGACAGGCAACGTGATTCAGGGTAATCACATTGGCACCAACGCTGCCGGAACGGAAGCGATAGCCAATACGTATGGAGTTCGAATTGATCGTGGTGCGGAGCAGAACATCGTTGGTACGGACGGCAACGGCGCAACAGACGACCGCGAAGGCAACCTGATCAGTGGCAATACTGCCGCAGGGATACTGCTGGCTCATACCGACCGCGACGGCAATGCTCCGGCGGATGGTGTGTTTACAAAGAACAATCGGATCTCCGGCAACCTCATCGGTACGAATGTTGACGGCAGTGCGGCTCTGGCCAATGATGCGGAGGGGATCCTCATCCAGCTCAACGTCACGGGAAATCTGATCGGCAGTGACGGGAATGGCACCGGGGATGCTGCGGAGCCGAATCTGGTCTCCGGCAACAAGGGAACAGGGATTGCGATTTATGGTCATGGCAATCAGGTACGTGGAAATGTGGTCGGTCTGAATCTGGCGCAGTCCGCGTCGCTGGCCAACAACGGGGAAGGCGGGATTGCGCTGTATGGAGATGCCAACTTTGTTGGCGGCAGTAGTGCAGCAGAGCGGAATATCATTGCGGGCAACAACAATGTGAGTGACTCGGGGATCTATGTCTCCGGTGGTGACAGCAACATCATTTCCGGCAACTACGTAGGCCTGAATTCCTCCGGTACGGCGATACCCAACTCTCGCGGCATCAGTCTCCGCAATGGTGCGGACAAT
>JALRDR010000271.1 GCA_023262145.1 Planctomycetaceae bacterium
ATTTCACTGAATTGATAGGGCGGAATTAGCTGCAGCCGGAGCAACTCGCCCGACGTTCCACGAATCTCCACCGGAACACCGACCGTTCCTAAGTCTCTCAATGTCTTAAGAACCACCAAAGATTCTTCTCTACGATCACTATTGGCAATTGATTTGATTGTCGGGTCATTAAAGAATTGATCAAACGCACTCTTGCCGACTCGCCTGACAAGATCGTGCATGCCTTCGACATCCCCAACACGCAATGCGTCAGCTATACCTTTGTCAAGCTCTTTTTTTAGAACCTGCAGCGAACGCATTGTGTCTGGGCTAAGATTCTCCAGCCAGGTCTCCGTCGCATCAAACACTGGAATACCCAGAGACAGCAAAAGAAGTCCTGTCGCCTTTGATTTCGGCGATCCAGTAGCGTTATTCGATCCTCTGCCTTCGCGGTCTACACGAGCGCCAGTATGTTCAGTACCACCAATCCTTTTTATGTAGCCCTCCACATTTTTATCCGACCATTTTTGAAATTCCATAACTTGATTCTCAGCCAGCTGGCCGGAGATCTGTTTATCGATACCAATAAACACGTCGTCAATTTTCTTGATCAGCGACTGCTGTGCTTTGCTCGCAAAAACGATCTTTTCCTTAAACTCACCTCGTTGTGTGTCCAGTGACGTTCTGGCATTCTGCTCTGCAACTCTCAACTGTTCCTGTTGATTCTCAACTTCGCGCTGCCTGACCTCAATCAGTGCACGCTCGACCACTCGCTGCTTCAATTCCCGCTCCGCTACAAGACGACTCTTCAGAATCTGCGCTAATTTCAGGAAGTCCCGCTGGGGCGCATTAAGTGTATTGTCACCCTGCACGTGGCCGTCAAAATGTCCACGAAGCGATACAAAGCGGCTATTGCTGGCCAGCAGCTCGTAATCCCGCACAAAAAATCCTCGCCGGACCCCTGACTGCTCCAGAAACTGCATCTCATCCAGAGGCAGCTTACCCGTTGCCAGCGCCTCAAATGCGCACAGAATCTCGTGCCTCGTGTCATTACTTGCCAGCGCCAGAATGGACAACGCATTCACGAGGCTGGTTGTGTCCATTGGATGCAGGCTGAGCAGCTTGTTTTCCCCGTGGATGAATTCACTGTTCATTTCCCGCAACTGAGCCAGAAATTCCGCGCCGAAGAACGCATCCTGAAAGCGACGCAACTCAATGTCAGACTCCGGTATAGCTCTGTCGCCATAGTGCTTCAACTCGGACTGACTGAGTGGCGAACCCAGTCCGCTGTGATCACTTTCCATCAGTTTCCGCGATGCCACGGTCGCAATCGCCTGTCGCAGTAACTGACCGGACTGTCGCGTCAGGAATCTTGACTGATCAATGTACTGCTGCATCCGAGCAGCGACTTCTTCCATCTTCCCGCCGTCTTCGCCATTGATCTGCACCGTATGCACACCCACTCGGACCTGACCAACAGGCGAATCGATTTCATTGATCATCGTCTGCACGATATTCACACCCTTGAGAGGGCCGCGCAACTGCAGTAATCCCTCCCCGATCACAGTGATCGTCACCTGAGCCACAGGATCTTCGGAGTCCTTGTTCCCCTTCACATATGTGTCCGGATCTGTACCGGTGGCCTGCACGTCCAGTCGAAACTGGTTTGCCACCGCCCGATCTTCCACCGCCTCACTCTGGTTCCACTTTTCTCGCAGCTCACGCTCCTGGGCCTGCAGTGTCTTGACGGCATCACGGCTTTTCTGGAGCAGTGTTTCGAACAGGCCCACCTGAGCTCGCGCGTCCGCACTCCGCCTTGAATGATCTGCAATCTCTCTCTCAAGCCGCTGCACGCTCGCAGCATCTCGCTGCTCGGCGTCTTTCTCCATCTCCTGTGTCAGAAATCCCTGAGCACGTTCCAGGGCTCTGTCAGCCGACTCTGCGTCGCGGCGATGCTGCTCAAGCCCGGAGGTGTAACGCTCAATTTCGTTTTCTGCACTTCGAGCAATCAACGCGGAAGTCACTGCCGCTCGCTCATTCTCTTTGCGCTGATCCGTCAGCTGTTCTGCCCGCAATCGGGCTCGGTCCGCCAGTTGCCGTGACTTCGTGGCTTCAGCAGAGTTGAGCGACTCGGCACGCCTGTTGATAATCTGAGCCACTCGATGAGCATCGCGATAGTAATACAGGCGAGCGACCCGCGTCACAACTTTGTCAGACGGATTGAAGCCGGCCTGCGGTTGCTTACGTGAAACGTATTCCGGATACTCAACAAACTGTTCCGCAGTGGAATTAATTCCAACTCGCTGCGTGATCAGATCACTGATGTCCAGCTGCAGGCCCGCTCCGGCGACATTTTCCCGGATTAATGTCGGCTCCAGCACTTTCAGGAATGTCTCGCCAGCACCACCCGCAGCAGTGCCATTAGCGTCAAATGTGTTGCCAAGTTGATCCTTCAACCCACCTTTTGAACCGTCAATCGTGAGTTGATAGACGCTCAAGGGCACCGGATCGGTGAACGTCAGCTTCACGGCCCGGGCTCCGACTATCTTCGCACTTTCAACCTTCAGACTGTCCCCGGATCCGCGGTTACCTCTCACTGTAAACGCGGCAGGTTCTACTGAATCGGCCAACGGTGCGACACTTTGAAAGCGAATCACCAGTTCGGTCACATTTGCAGCAATGCCAAAATCTGAGGGAAGCACCGAATCGAAATACGGCCCCTGATCCTCCACTGTCAGTAAGACATCGCGGGACTCACTAAGACTGTCTCCACGCTTGACGCGCACTGTCAGCTTATGCGAACCACTTCCAGGATTCGGCACCACAACCGTGAACGGTT
Organism: Planctomycetaceae bacterium; assembly: GCA_023262145.1. GTDB lineage: Bacteria > Planctomycetota > Planctomycetia > Planctomycetales > Planctomycetaceae > SXXK01. The sequence continues at coordinate 2,819 of JALRDR010000271.1, forward strand.
TTCCCCCGACGTTTTCTGCGGTGACCTCGTGTGCTGTCCCAAGTTGCTGGTCGACTTCGCGCACAACAATCTGATCACCTGGGGACAGGTTCTCTGCGCTGATCTGCAACGACAAGTCTCCGCCTCCCACAACATTGCCAGAAGCGGGATTCCCGCCTGAGAGCGGTGTCACACTGACGATCCGTGGCGCCAGATATGCTTTGTAGTTCACGTCCAGATAGCGTGGATCAGAGACAGCGACCCTTCCATCTGCAAGTTCTGTAACACACATCAGGCACAACCGCTGTTCACCTGACGGTTGCGGTACATCAACTTTCTGCTTCCAGGTTGATGTGCTGCCCACAAGAATTGGGGCACGAACCGTGCGATAGATCACGGGACTGCCAGCGTCCGGGCGATTGACGGCGCTGGGATCCGTATATTTCTGCAGTACATAAAGCCACAGCCTGCCTTCCGCTGAATTCGTGCCTGCCAGAGTTAAGGACATTCCCTCTTTCTTCTGCACACTAAAGTCCGACGGAAAGTCAGTCGGCGAGTCGCTGTCTATCGCAGAACTGACAATGCCTGGCCGTCTGTTTTTCAACGACACATTCACCTTCGGTTGCCATTCAGCTTCTTCACTCGACTTCACGTCTCGTACGGTGAGTTGACTCAGCTCTGCGGTACCAGCAAGCGTATGCGTGTAAAAATCTATGTCTCCTGACGCACGACTGAGGTTCGTGA
>JALRDR010000173.1 GCA_023262145.1 Planctomycetaceae bacterium
CACGAAATACGTCCGCAGGATAGTGAGCCCCAGAATTGGCGGCAGCACCGCGAAATAACCCAGAATGAGCAGAATGCCGGGGGCCTCGCGGAGCAGGATTGTGGCGAGGTCTGAGCCCTTGGGCATGCCGCCGCCGAGTCCTTCCCAGAAAAACTCACTGAGGTTGACGTTGTTCGCTGCCTCCACCTTGTGCACGTCCCAGTACTCGTAGATTCCGAAGAAGTTCCAGTTCGGACCACGCAGGAATGTTCCCAGAACAATCAGTGCCACCCACAGCGGGAGAAAACCAAACAGAAAGGTTGAGACCGCGAACGCACGCTGCTTGAAACAGTAATAACCGTTGCCAACCTTGTTGAAGTCGATATACGGCACAGCCATCAATCCGCCCAGAATAATGCTGGGCAGCACAACGCCGGCGAGCCAGGGGTCGAAGTACACCAGCATTTCCTGAAGACCCAGGAAGTACCATGGGGCTTTGGAGGGGTTCGGTGTCTTGACTGCGGAACCGGGTTCTTCAAGCGGTGCTTTCAGAGCAATCCCCCAGAAGATGAGCAGTGCGGTGAGCAGCACCATGCAGATAAGTTCGGTGTAGACGAGGTCCGGCCACACCAGCACCTTCTCGTTGTTTTCCTGTTCGAAGAGCGGACGCCCTTCTTCAACGCGTCGATCGTTATCCACTGCGCGACGGAAATAGATCCAGGTGCAATAGGCCACGATAAACAACATGGCCACAATCGGAACGTTGTCTGGCTTGCCGACAATCTGTCGGAAGTCATAGTCAGTCATACTCAGCCCCATGAAGAGCAGAGCCAGATTCAGCAGAACCCACGACACTTTTGGCTTCGTCCACCATTCCCGCAGCGAAATCATCGCCCAGTAAATGGCAATTGAGAGGACGAAGAAGAGTACCGGGTTGGAGAAGTAACGGTCGAAAGGCGTCTTGAAAGCTTCCGGCATGTAGATCAGGAATCCGTCAGGCGGAAAAGTGAAGTGATAAAACGACACCATCGCCAGAATGGATGTGTAGATCGCCCACGGCGTTGCCTTCGGAAGTCCGTTGGCGTATTCGCCATCGTGATGGTAGGCCTGAACCGTCCAGTACAGATTCATGAGCAACATCACGAGGTAATACCAGCCGAGGCCGATCAATACGCTCGCAGTGAGATCCGGATGAGCATTCAGCATTGACGGAAACCTGAGAACTTATGTGACTGAAGAACCGACGGGGTGCAACTACTGCCGGATGGAGGCAGCGGTCACTGGACAGAAACGTCAGATCAGAGCGGCTGGCTGATGCCACCGTCCTTGCGGACTCGCCAGAAGTGGATTGCGATCAGTCCACTGACGACAACCGGAATTGCAACACAGTGCAGGATGTAAAAACGGTTCAGGGTTGCTTCGCCTACGAAACGTCCGCCCAGCAGCAGGAATTTCGCGTCAGAAGCATTGGTAATGAGTTCGTAGCCGCTGGTGTTGAATACCTGAAATCCAGGACCTTCCACCCCCAGAAACGGAGTGGCCTTGGCCATGTTGGACCCTACTGTGATGGCCCAGATCGCCAATTGGTCCCACGGGAGCAGGTAGCCGGTAAACGACAGGAGCAGCGTGAGCACAAGCAGGAGCACACCGATCACCCAGTTGAATTCCCGCGGGGGCTTGTAACTGCCCGTCAGGAAAACCCGGTACATGTGCAGCCAGACGGTAATGACCATCGCATGCGCACCCCAGCGGTGAATCTCACGCATGATTCCAAGCGTCTGCACATCACGTAGCGCCTGAATGTCGTAAAACGCCCACTCCAGCGTGGGGCGGTAGTAGAACATGAGGAGCACACCGGTGATGGTCTCTACCAGAAACAGAAAAAAAGTGATCCCGCCCATACACCAGGTATAGGAGAGAGCAATTCCCTGCTGCTTGATGGAAACCGGGTGCAGGTGAAGGAAAAAGTTGGTCAGCATCACCACGACACGATTTCGACGATCGGTCGGTGCTGGGTGCCTGAAGACACTTTTCCAGATCTGTGAGTTTCTGATGTAATCGCCGACTGACACGGGAACCTCTCAGCTGTTGGCGGGGAACAGTGGAATTGGAGATATGGACAGAACGATCTGTGCTCAGCCGACACCGACAAAGCTGGAAGGATTGGCCCATTGCCCCAGTTCACGCTGGAACTTGATACTCTTGTCAACTTCCAGCATGCCGTCTTCAGAAAGCCGCAACCCGACTCGTTCCAATGGACGAGGAGCCGGACCTTCAAAGTTGATGCCGGATTTGTAGAAACCAGAACCGTGGCAAGGGCACTTGAACTTCTGTTCGCCTTCCAGCCAGTTTGGTGTGCAACCCAGATGAGTACAGACGGTGCTGAGTGCATAGATGCAGCTGACGCCGTCGACAGTGTTGTTCACAACCCAGATATTGAACTGCGCCTGCCACTTTGTGGAGACGGTCCCCGGGGCGTAGTCGGTCGGCGGACCAATCTTGAACTTGGTCGGCGGCTCAACGAGTACGTTGGGCATCATGAAACGAGCGAGTGCAAGTCCGGAAGCTGCAGTCGTCGCAGCGAAGGATGACCAGGCCAGTACAATTGGACTGCACAGCGTGGAAAGCACTGTGGAAAGCACTGAGCGGCGGGGCACGTCGGCGGTGTTCGCGGCGGCTGCCTTACCTGGGAGCGGTTTGGATGGCAGAGTCACGGCTGGTGCCGATGGGGCACCACCGGCCGCTGACCTTGCTGCTCTGATCATTTCTGCCGGCGACATGCCAGCAGGAACGGCCGGAGCGGAGGCAGCTTTCTGCGGAGCCGCTGCCGCTGCAATGGCAGCTGGCTTTGCTGCTGCCGCCGGCGCACCACCACCACGAATGGAAGCAAGGATGTCGCTGGTTCCGCCAGGTGCGGCAGCGGGCTTCGCAGCTGGTTTTGCCACTGCGCCGCCACCGCGGATTGACGCCAGAATATCACTGGTGCCGGCGGGTGCTGCCGCCGGCTTCGCCGCAGCAGGTGCTGTGTTCGCTGCCGGCGCGGCCGCAGGAGCTGCACC
>JALRDR010000185.1 GCA_023262145.1 Planctomycetaceae bacterium
AAGCCGGTCCTTTGTGATCAGGTCTGCCGTAAATGCAGTCCCAGTCAACTCCGAAATGTGTGCCGCCTGCACCTGCTCAATCGACAGCATCCGTTGCTCAATTTCACTGAGACGACTGGTGTCAATTCGCACCCCTCGACGACGCATCTTGATCAGAACTGGCAGCAGTGCCGATTCCAGGTCCCACACTCTCTCAAGACCCTGCTCCTCGATGTCTTTCTTCTGCAGCTCCAAAAGCCGCAGCGGGAGCAGCGCGTCCTCTTCAGCGTACGGACCAACATATTTTGCAGGCAGCTTCCACAGCTCGCCTTTTTTGCTGAACCTGTAGTCATCTGCAGCTTGACTCAACAGGTGCTCATCCTTGCCCGACAGCCCCCTGCGACTCGCAATTGATGCAAGGCTGTACCGGAATTGATTCTCATCAATCAATGCCTCCGCAACCTGAACGTCACTGATGCGAGCCTTACGGAAAACAATTCCCTGCTGCGCGAGGTAATCCAAATCGTACTGCAGGTTCGCACCGACAATCTCACCGGTGTACGACTCAGCCTGATCACGCAGATATTGGTAGACCTTCTGTTGATCTAAATTCTCACCGATCCCATGGGCCACGGGCAAGTACCAAGCTCGTTGGCCGATGGCAAATGAAACACCGACGATGTAGCCATCACGGCGAACACCAACCCCCAGATTCTTCAGCTGGGGGTCACATGTTTCGATGTCCAGACCAACCTGCGGAGCAGCCGACCATGAGGGGAGATCACTCAGATTCGGTAGTCGCCAATCCGACTCCGCCGCAAACAAGATTTGCTGTATCGCCATTCGCCCCACTCCTCGTTATCACGATATCACTGTCGGCATCAATTCCGATCCGTGCAGACTTGTTTCGCAGTTCCGTCAGACAGACCCGGATCGGTGTTTCCCTGCCAGGAACACGTAACTCCAACCACTCACCCAGCCTACGAGTCAGTATCAGCATTCTTTCGCACCTCCTTGAGAAATTGCAGATATTTCCGGGCAGCAATCGCCCAGTCGATATGGTCAGGGGTCAACATCACAGCACGCTCAGCTGTCTCAAAATCGTCATTGGCCAGTGCATCATGAGCCTGGGCCATTGGTGACAACAACTTTCGAGCGTAGCTGTCATTCAGCCCTGCGGCACACTCCAGTGCCATGCGAGAATCGCCAGCCAATGGGCCCTCGAAACACCATGACGTTTTGTTCGCCGCCCAACCATCATCCCACTGGGCCAGTTGCATGGCCTGCTGTGTGATTCTGGGAGCTGTGATTCGAAATTGTCGAACACAGTCAAGGTTTTGACGGCTGAACATTGCCGTGTAAACGTCGTATGGAAAAGTTTGAGTAGACCACCGGTAGAAGTCTACACCACTTTCCGGTTGCGACCCTACATGGAAATGTCCTGCGACCAGCTTACGCAGCGGTGTCACAAAATTCTGGACCACGTTGTGCGTGAAATACGTGTTGCAGCATGCGCTCGGATGTGCAATGTGGATATACAAATCCAGTTGAGGAAAGCAGAACGCCCCAGTTTCTGGATCCTCCGTGAAATTCCCTTCACCGTACGCATCCGCCATCAATTCAACGGCATGTTCTGATGCATCACTGATCGTTAGTGCTTCAATTTTCTTCATTCTGACACCTTGTGTGATAAATTTCCGCCTACAAAATGACCGGTACACATCGAACGATAACTCTGCCAACCCATATACGGAGAAACGGATGTGGGGTTGTATTTTGCAAAGTGCTCAAATGGGGACCAGTGCCCGATCCCACCAGAGCCGCCTCGCAGCTTCTCTGCAAGCTTGAAGTCTTGTTCAACGTCTCTTCTGCCGTCATGTGTCAGGTAGCTTACACGGGCACAGCGAGCTGCTGAGATGGCCGCAAGCTCGTCAAGTGTCCATCGACCGAGACCGCCAAACTGATTGGAAAGAAATTCAATGAACGGCATGTGCAGATCAGACTCACGTGGCGTACTCGCAGAGATTGCATCGTAGATCATGTCTGCCAGCAGGTGAATGTGAACGTCGGCATCCGGGTGACGACGCAGGTGGAAGAAGTTGGCCCACTCACTGGCAGTCATCACAACAGTGATCCACGACCAAGGTTCAAGCATCCGGTTGATGATGCTCTTGTGTACTCCAGAGTTGAGCATTTGTTTGGCACTGACACGTACCTCGTCACATGTGTTCAGCCAAGTCCTCAGTGCGCCATCGACATTCCGTGGCGACATCTGCATCCCCGGCTGGGCCGCACCAAATCTCAAGGGGACAAACGGCGTGTCTGCAACCTGATCAAGCATTTTGCGAGCGGGGACTGCGCGACTCGATGACGAGTTTTTCACGATCCGGCGATGCGTCATCACCTCACTGTGAACGATGCGGGGGTATGTTGCAACCACCGTGGTGATTCGCATGTCTCGCCAAACTGTGTCCGTTTCAACAGCGACTTTATACAGGCCCATTGTTGTTTCGTTCAGGCCCGATGTATCCAAGTATTCCATTATTCACTCCACAAAAAAACCCCTGTTGGCCGAGGGAAGCCTACAGGGGTCACACAAAACAGTCAAGTCATTTTGTCATTTCGTTGATCATGGTTCGCAGATCACCCTCGCGGTATCCAACGCGATTCCTCTGGATACCCGCCGAGGTCCGGTAACGGAATGACGGCACAGATGAGACTGGCCAGTCCGACTGTGTTAGGTACTTGACTGCAATGGGGAGATTCTGCATTCCGGCGACTTCACGTCTGAAGATTTGACACGGAATGCAATCCTCGCGACTACGGACCTCCAACACTGGAAGATTCTGTTTGACTGAATCCGAGGTAGCCGCATCAATCCCTGCTGCGGCCTCCAATCTATCTAGCCGTTGATCAATCTCATTGATGCGAGACAATAGGAAACCCATGTCTGTGGGATCGCCGTCTGCGTTCGCGTGTTTAGGAATAACCCCAGACGCCGCCATTGTGGCGACCACCGAGAGGAACGCCGCAGCGGTTATTGTTCCGAGCACCATGGTGGTGGACACTCGGCTTTTGTGATCATCAACGCTGACTGTTGTTAGTTGTCTGTCGTGCATCAGTAATACCCCCCTCCACTGTAAATCCTGTCGTATCGTTCTTGAGCACGGTCTGGCAGCAAAACATACTGAATTGGGCCAGGGTACGGTCAGCTGGCAGCCAAACTTTGATGGCACTTTGAATGAGCCAAAAACACTGCCAGCTCGCCTGCCAAATATTCTGCTTAACGGCGGTACTGGTATTGCAGTCGGTATGGCAACC
>JALRDR010000190.1 GCA_023262145.1 Planctomycetaceae bacterium
GAGTAAACTTCTACTGTGGTGGACCCCAAATGAAATGTGAACCCATTGAACCTTCGCCACATGCTGCAGATTTTTGACCAGATTTACTACGCTGGAAATCTCAGTCTATCCATTTGTATCCATCTGGACACAGACAGGGTCCCAGCATCATCGAGGTAGTCCAGACGGATTCGTTTGACGCTGAGGTCGTGAATCTGAACGTTCAGTCCCGTGAAAATGGACTGGTGGCGGTGGGTAAAGGAAGTCATTCATGAGCACTCTCGAAAACTCAGATACTGCAGAGGCAGTATCCGAGCGACCACAGAAACGCGGTGTACCGGCAGGACTCTGGCTGCGTTGTGATGGCTGCGGAGCCACAGTTTTCCGCAAGCAGGTGGAACAGAATCTGAATATCTGCCCGGAGTGCGAACATCATGCTTATGTTCCCACTGCCATGCGAATTCGTCAGCTGCTGGACCCGGACAGTTTTGAAGAATGGTTTCCCGACCTCCAGAGCGGCGACCCGTTGGGGTTCACTGACCGCAGAAGCTATCCGGATCGAATTCGCTCCGAGCAGAAGAAGACCGGGCTCACTGATGCGTGTACTGTCGGGCGTGGATATCTGCGTGGACGACCGCTTGTGTTCGGTATGACGGATTCTGCATTCATTATGGGAAGTATGGGATCTGTGGTTGGCGAGAAGCTGACTCGATCCATCGAGAAAGCCACGGAATTGTCGTTGCCGCTGGTCATCATCAGCGGGTCCGGGGGAGGGGCCAGAATGCATGAGGGAATAGTATCCCTGATGCAGATGGGCAAGGTGTCTGCTGCACTGGCTCGATATCGCCGAGCGCGGGGGCTGTTCATTTCCGTTTTGACCAATCCGACCATGGGCGGTGTTGCTGCCAGCTTTGCATCGCTTGGGGACATCATTGTTGCCGAGCCGAAAGCGCTGATTGGATTTGCCGGTCCGCGTGTGGTCCGGGCGACCTGTGGAATCGATCTGCCGGATGGTTTCCAGACCAGCGAGTTTCTGCTGGAGCATGGCTTTATTGACCGCATTGTTTCACGTCATGAGATGCGTTCGGAACTCGCCCGCCTGATTGACTACGGCGGGCGTTGACCGCTGCCGAAACGATCGTATGTCGCTTGCAAAGCCCGTGTTGATTCACGGGCTTTTTTTGTTGGCAGCGGCATCCTCGCGAAAATGCCGCCGCAGCCCCGGCAACAGCGATTGTCGCGGCGGTGCTGCAGACTTCGCAGCAGAGCTGCCGTGCATCAATCCTCACCGCAGGCAATCATTCAGTCAGGGCGTCGAACACAGGCCGCGGCCAGGAATAACTTGCGTTGAGTTGATTCGGCGGGCCGCTTGTCCGGCACAGAACTGCAGAGTGAGGGAGGGGCTGCGGAGCAAACCTCATTCACATCCGCTGGCAGCCGGGGTTTCGAGTGGAGCCGTGATGGATTTCGCGATTGCATGATCTGGAGGGGGTGTTGCGAGTCTGTTTCTGTGAGGCATTCGGAAAACACGCATTCCTCTGATCGGAGAGAACCTAAGTTCATTCAGCAGGTTTTGTTCCTGCCGATTGAGGTCTGAACTTACCGGTGCATGAAACCATACGGATCGTCCGTGGAGATGGACATGTCTCGAAGCTGTGACTATTGCTCTGCTCCTCTCGCTGCTGCCAATGCATTCGGTGGAGGGCAACGGTGTCGTGTCTGCGGCAAGTCGGTGCCTGGGTCTGAAGAATTGTGCGTGGCAGTTGCCAGCCGGAGCCGGACAGAGGTTCCTGCAGCAGGCAACGCCAAAGAGACGCATCATGCGTGCGGATTCCGTAAAAAAACGAGCCCTGATCTGCAGCTGCAGGCAATGCTGCAGCAGAGTCTCTTCCTTGCAAAGGAAGTCGGCGAAGTTGTTTCCGGACGAACGGTGCCAAACGACATCCGGGAGATCACCGACGCAAGCGGGGAGGCGTCAGCGGAGCGGGAAAAAACCTGCATATCACTGGAGGAGCTGAGGAGCAATTTCGACGAACTCCGCATGCAGTGCCGCTTTACTGAGATTCTGCAGTTGATCGACCAGTATCCGAATCGCGCGGAGCTGCAGGGATTCGCCAGCAGAATCATGGAAGTGAGGTATCTGCAGAGTCGGCAGGAGAATGCGTGGAAGAGTCTTGGCAGTAGTCAACACGAAGCTGGCTATGACGCCGGCGCGACGGAACAGTACCTGGATGTGCTGGAAGAAATGCAGCTGGTTGACGAGGAGTTTCTGGCTGCGATGCAGCGGTTTCGGCGGCCCTCAACAGGAGTGACACCCGGATCGTTGTTGAAGGGCGTGCGAATTCCCGGAAGTCTGATCGTCGGATTGATTACAACGCTGGTCTATTTTTGCCTTCCGGCAATGCTTGAGTCCTTGCGTCCCGGGAGCAGGGGAGTGACTGACGACAGGTCAAATCGGCGGGATGCATCTGCTGAGTCTGACGCATTGGCAGTGAGCAGGGCAGAACCGGTGGAAGGCAGTCAACGTGACGCCGCTGCGTTGCGGGGAACTGATGCTTCCGATCAGGATCGTGCCGTGTCCGCAGGGAAAAGTTCTTCCCGGGGCGAGAGCCACGCAGCACAGACTGCTGTCAGCGGTCCGATTCTCCTGCCCGGCGAATCTCAGCAGCAGTCCACTGGTGAACTCCGAATTCGACAGGTTGAGAGTGAGACACTGCAGATGGCAGCAGATGTACTTGCTGCTCAGGATGGCTCCTTGGATGGTGCGTCCGTCAGCGGCCGGCTGGCAATGCTGGCTGCGCAGACAGGACCAATCGAAGGGGGGCTGACGCAGGAGCAACTGGCTCTGCTCCTGGCAGGCATTCAAGGGGGAGACGTCGAGTGCGAATTGATTGTGCCGCTGATCAACGCTCCGCAGCAGCATGGACTGTCTGCAGAGGATGCCGCACTGCTCAGGCAGGGGCTTCAGGACGGTAGTCGAGCAACTGCAGCAAGCTTTGCACAGCAGCCTGATTCGAGAGGGCTGAAGATCAACTGTGATCTGGTTCACTTGGTCCGAGAAACCGCCCCGGAGTACGAGCACCTTGCAGAGCTGGATGGAAATCTGGCCGAGGGTACACAGCAATTGGCACTGGAACAGGCAAAGGCTGGAGAGTATCACCTCGCTTTTGCAACGTTGAATCTTGCAGCACAGACACTTGGCCGGAACGCACTGACAGAAGAGTGGTTGTACATCGAAGCATCGCTGGTGGCGGATACTCGCCGTTGTCTGTTGCAGCGTGACGGTTCGAATGCGGATCGGTACCTGAAGGTGATTCGGGACTGGTGCCCGAATCGCGAGGAGGATGTTCGCAACGGATTGCAGCTGGGTCCGGTGACTGAGTGATCGCGAGGAATTTTTTGTGTTGATGGTCCCACGGCCTGTAGTGCACCGCACTGCGGCGGTGAATCGCCGGCGGTTATAAAGCAGCGCCGCTCACGTCAGCGGACCAGTGACAGCAGCACTGAACCATGCGAGGGCGAGTTTCTGCTTGTGGTGTGGCGGCCGCTTTGGGGCCTGCAGACGATGGCCTGTTCAGCGTGGTGTCGGCACCTGATCCGCTGGTGGCTCTTCGTAATTCGGGTCGAGCAGTTTGGGGGCGTACCAACCCTGCAGTGTGACCTCAATTTCCATGGCGTCGCCGGAGTTGGGCTGGGGGATACCTGAAGGCAGCACGCGAGGTATGCCGCCGCGGACCACCTTCAGCTGGATTTTGTCACCGATCCGGAATTCTCGCAGTCTGGTTACCAGTTCATCGAAGTCCAGAAGATCTCTGCCGTTCATGGCGACGATGACATCGCCACGCTGAATGCCGGCGTTCGCCGCAGATCCGCCAGGGGAAAGGCTGCCTACAGGAACTCCCGGTACCGCAGCAAATCCATCCTGCAGAATACCCAGGCAGACGCGTCCGCGTGTCTGAACTCGCAGGTCACCAAACAGTCCTTTGAGTGCGGCGATGTCTTCCTGTGACAGTGGGTGTCCATCGATCTGATAAATGTGTACACGTCCAAAGCCAATTCTTGTGGACGTGGCCAGGAGCTTCAGACGGGAAAGGAGTGCGAAGCATTCCGGAGTCCCTGGCCAGTGTTCATCCAGATAGATCCGCACCGACTGATCACTGGTCGGGCTGACGCGGGGATCGGTGCCAAATGCGGGATTCTCCCAGAGTTTTCGAGGATCTCGCGGTTCGAGAGGAACACCGAGCGCAATCAGTTCCCCGACTGCTATTTCCACTCTGCGACGCCATGCCTGATTCAGAATCTGCGTACTGGCCTCTGCCACAAACCAGCTTGCCGATTCTGCCTGTTGTTCCAGGATTTCAGACGCAGAGCGGACAAGAGGATCGCGGTAATCCCTGCTGGCATAGACGCGACCGGTGAGTTCGATAATGCGTCGTGCTGCGTCAGGGTGCAGGTCATTCTGCAGCAACGTTCTGACCTGCTGCAGCCCATCCGCACTGGCAATGACGTTCTGCAGAGACAGCAGGGCCTGTTGTCGCTCCTGAAAGCTGGGCGATGCCAGTGTTGCTCGCAGCTGGTCAGTATTTGCCAGGTTTGCCTGCTGGGCGGTGGCAGTACATGGGAGAAGCAGAAACGCCAGTGCAGTAATCAGTCGCATCCGTGGCACTGCGGCATCTGTAATGAGCGGTCTGGACACCGAGCATCTCCACAATTCTGGTGGAAAGAAACGTTCTGTCAGTGAATTCTCTGTGCTGATCCCCGCTGCATGATAGAGGAAATACCTGCTGCGGTCATCTGCGATTCCTGCAGGAACATGACAACCCCGGTCTGCTCAGCACTCGCCTCTGTTGTCAGATCGGGCGCAGGAAGGCTGCGGCCACGTGGCCGCCGAAGCCGAGCTACAACCTCGCCCAGAGTGCATTTGCAGGGGCTGCCGCCGGGCTGCGATTGACGCACAGATCTGAAAAGCGGGGGTCCGTCTGCTGATGGTTCAGGGTCCCGGGAATGATGCTCTGCTGTGCCGCCAGAGCGAGGATTGCAGTTTCCACGGCACCACTGGCCCCCAGCAGGTGTCCGGTCGCTCCTTTGGTCGCGTAGCAGACGGCCGTCTTTCCGACAGCCTGCAGGACTCCCATGGCCTCTGTGAGATCGTTGGACTGTGTGCCGGTTCCGTGCAGTCCGATGATCGACGGAGTCTGACGGCAGATCTCAGATCCGTTCTGCAGCAGACGTGCGACATGTACGCCCGACTCATTTACCTGGGTCATTCCCGTGGGATCTGAGCACCAGCCACCGGCAGCAAGCTGGCACAGAGCCGCCGCAGAGCGTTGTTCTGCATGCCTGCGTGATTCCAGGATCAGCAGACCTGCGGCTTCTCCGATGAGGAATCCATCACGGCCTGCATCCAGAGGCTTGCAGGCCCGAGATGCCGGCGTTGAGCGTGAAGTGACACCGAGGCGATGAAATGATGCAAGGATTTCAGGACGCAATGATGCGTCAGCAGCGCCGGCAATGCAGATCTCGCACCGCCCGGAGGCAATCAGCTGTGCAGCCTGGATGATGGCAATCAGGCCGCTCGCGCAGGCGGCCACAGGCGCGGTGGCTGGTCCGCATGTCCGCAGCAGACGGGCAACCATTCGGGCTGTGTTGTCGGTCTGCAGGGGGTAAATCGCCGGCGCAGCAAGTGGTGCTGCCGTCGGGGCCTGTAGCTGCTGCTGGTGCCAGAGTTCTGCCCAGCGCAACGAACCCTTGCTGCTGCCGATACAAATGCCCGTGCCTGAAGATGCAAAATCGAAGCTGGTCAGATCTGCCTGATT
>JALRDR010000207.1 GCA_023262145.1 Planctomycetaceae bacterium
TAAATATCTTATGCCCTTAATATTTCCTGGTAATCCTTCGGTTGGTCAAACCTACACAGTAGGTGTAAGAACATGGATATGGACTGGTAGTCGCTGGAGTCCAGAAGGCCCTGACATCATTGATGTAACTGGCCCAACAGGCGCCACTGGACCTACCGGTGCCACCGGCCCAACAGGTGCAACAGGACCAACCGGCGCTACTGGTCCGACGGGAGCGACCGGACCAACAGGTGCAACCGGACCAACGGGCGCAACTGGTCCAACAGGAGCATCAACCGCTAATGGCAGCGGATGACAGCACTGGGAAGGCGTTGCATCCACTGATCATGTGTCTTGAGGCGGCAGTCACAATTGGCAGGGCTGGCGAGCTCGTTGAACTGCTCACTGAGTCGGCTCGAAGAGGAAATGCCGCATCCGGATATGTGTTGTGTTGTCTGCAGGTGCTGCAGCGCCAGCCGATTTCCACGGACGGGCTGCTGACAGGTGGTGATTCGTTCCCTGCAGATGGTGCTTTACTGGTACTCATGTGGCAGCAGCCTGGTTATACGGATCAGGTCCTCGAGTTGCTCAGCATGCCGGCGTTGCGGGAGCGGATTTTGGCGCGTCGTGGGTTAGCGGGAGTTTTGCGGGATCTGCGTCAGTCGAATTCTGCAGGACCGTTGATGTCTGAAGCATCAGCGGACGAAAGCTGGTGGGGTAAGGCTGCCGGTCTGATATCTCTGGGGAATGGTCAGGTAGCAGCGGACGGTTCAGTTCATGGAGGTCAGATTTGTCTCCCGTTTCCGGTTGCTGGCGATTTCACGGTGCAGTGCGATGTAGTCTGCGCGCCTGGGATTTCGGCAGGTCTGGGTTATGGAGGCGTTGGTTTTGGAATTTCATCCGACAGCAGAACGTTGCGAATTCGGACTGCCGGGAATCACCCCCCATTGATTCGCAGCACTCCATTTACCGAGGAGAACATTCTTCGGCGGGTCAGTCTGCGAGTGAATTCAGGCAGGACAGTTGGCGAAGTGGACGGCGTGGAATCTCTGAATGCTTCAGTGAGTTCAGGGTTTCCCTGGATCACGCTGCACGCAGAAGGTCCGTGGCCGGCAGTGTGGCGGGACCTGTCAGTGAGTGGAGACCTGCAAATTCCTGAGTGGGTCGACTTATCGGGTGACCCATACCTGCGGGGTTGGAGCAGTCTGGAGTCTGGCCAGGTTCAGCCATCGGATTCGGAATTGCATAGTCGCACCGTGGGGATCCGTCGGGAAACCAGGAGCATTGACGAGGCGGACTGGGTTTGTAATGGGGGTGTGATCAGCGGGCGTCCAGCCAGTGCAGGTGGCCGGGAAAGCGTAGGTGTGCTGCGATTCCTGCGTCCATTGCAGGCTGGTGATGTACTTTCGGTGGAACTGTTCCTGGCAGCTCCGCGACAGGATTGTCTGTTGGCTGTCGGAGAGATTTTAGTGGGGATCACAGCGGAAGGGTTGCGGACGGGCTGGCTGGCAGGAAGTCGGCGGGGACGGTTGCTCACGGGAATCGGGCTGACCGGGAAAATCAATGGTGAAAACACTTCGCTGCCGGTAAAACGCGGGTGGAATACGGTTGTGCTGCGGATGAAGGAAGAGGGTTTCCTGGTTCGTATCAACGGGGTGGAAGCGGGCGAAGTGAAATTGCAAACCGGGGCTGATACGCGGTTTGCCGTGATCAGTCCGATTGGCTGCCAGCAGACTCAGGTTCGGACCGTTTTGCTTTCCGGCGATTGGCCGAGGAGTTGGCCTGCCGTGCCGCTGGCTGGGCTGGCGGGGGTCACAGAGGATACGGTTGGTGCGGTTCGCAGGCAGCAGGGGTTGCTGCAGCATTTTCTCTCCCAGGCAGCAAATGTCGACCTGACGCGGAGGCTGACAGGGTTGCCAGTTGACGAGCAATGGCGGGTACTTTGCGTACTGGCAGACCAGTTTGGGCTGGGGCCTGGAATACTTCCGGGAGCGGGACGTTGGAACCGGATTTCGCAGGAGTATGGGGTGCCCCTGCCGCGGAGTTTGCTGGAGGCATTCTGGGAGCTTGGCAGGCAGCAGTGGGAGACTTCTGAGGACGTGGACAACGTCTGCTCCGCCGAATCTGTGCGGTTGTGGCGGGAATTGCGGGATTTCATGGAAGGCGATTGGTCTGCATCCACATTACAACAGCAGCTTGCAGAGTCTGCAACGTTAGCCGGGCGTGATCGCCTGGCGCGATTGCTGTTGTTGGCGGAGCATGGGACACTGAGTTCCTCTGCTGCTGCGCGGGAACTTCTCGCCGACCAGCAGTTCGCCCTCGGCAAGGTTCATTTGCGTGGTGCCGGGGACGAAAATCTGCGTGACCAGATCGTCCGGGAACGCTCTGATCTGCTGACGAGTGCGATTCGAAAGGACCAGGGTGAGGAAACGCGGGAGAGGCTGACTGCTGCGGATGACTGGATTCCGATCAGAACCGGGTCGATTCGAGCATACGGGAGATCTCTTGAGGTGCGGCCCGAAATGATCTGGGCCAGGACGGCGAGATCGCAGGTGGAGGCAATCAGGACGGCACCGCAGGACATTTTATGCTGGTCGAAGCCGATTGTCGGAGACTGTCGGCTCAGCTTTCAGATGCAGTATCGCCGGGGAAGTCGACCATGTCTGGGGCTTGGCAGCAAAGGCTTTTTGTTAACAGAGGATGATACCGGTTCGCAGGCAGCCGAAATGCTCGCCGATCGTGATACAGCGTTGCAGCGCGGGGGGAACGGAGAGCCTGAGAAACTTGCTGTCGTGGACATCGTCGTACAGCGCCGCGGAAATGAGTTGCAGGTGCATGCTGGAGGCCGGTTGTTGGAAACCATGCAGACAACGGCAGGAGTTGCTCACTGGTTCTGGCTTGCGGCACTGGATCGGCCACCGTTCACAGTGCGTGACTGGGAGTTTCAGCAGGCCGAGACGAAACCAGACTGGATTCAGATTGATACCGGAAATCATCTGTCCGGCTGGATGAATTCGCAGATTTCGCCGCAGGCTCCGGAAATCCAGCTTGTTGACGGGTGGGATTCTGAGCAGTCGATACTGACGGGGCGGCAGCGTTGGGAGTGGCACTTTCAGAATTGGGCAAATGAAATTCGGTTGATGCGGCCACTGCCACAGGCGGCAATCATCAGATTCAGCGTTTTCGGCTCTGAAGATGGCAATTGCTGTCTTCTGATTGGCAATGTGATGCTGGACATTGGCAACAGGATGGTGGAGGTCGCTGCGAACGGTTTACCGCACGGAATCCGCAGGATGTGGCTGTCGGCTGCCGCCAACGAACTCTCAGAAATCAAGCTGGGGCAATGGAATCAGATCGAGCTTGATGTGCAGGAACAACGTGTATCTGTTCGTGTAAATGGAAACGATTCGGGGAATCTGGAATTAGGCGTATCCTCAGAACGAGTGTTCGGTTTGCTTCAGGTAGGCGGTCGGGCCGCGGTGCGGGTTAATGCAATAC
>JALRDR010000368.1 GCA_023262145.1 Planctomycetaceae bacterium
GTCCGAGTCTTGTGTGCCGTGCCTCCTGCGGCAGTCAGCGTGGTTCCTCACGCGGCCATCAGAAAGCGGTCAGACAGCAACGGCCTGCAGCGTTTCCGTAGCGACACGCATGACGTTTTCCCCGATGATAAGTCGGATTTCTGCATCAGAGAAGCCTCGTTGCACAAGGCCTACTGTGAACATCGGCCAGTTTGTCCAGGAGAGGCTGTCGCTCATTTCAGCAGTTTCAGAGAACGTATCTGCGGGCCAGAGTGAACGAAAAGCGGCTCTGCGGCGTTGCCGGGGCAGTGTCGATTCGGGGGCTGTCAGTCGGACCGGCGAGGCTGTTGCGACATCGGTGCCAATGGCAACATGTGCGGGTCCAAACCTGCGTGCGACGTACTCGATATGATCAAGAAATGCATTCAGGTCGCCGTTACCGCGGAGGAATCGCGGAATGCAGCAGATCCCCACATAGCCACCGGAATCAGCAATTGCGCGAATCACTTCATCCGGCTTGCTGCGGATGTGAGGAAAGATCCCTGCTGCAGTGGAATGACTGGCAACGACGGGAAGGCTGGAAACACGAGCCGCTTCGAGGCTTGTCTGCCAGCCGGAATGGGCACAGTCGGGAATGATTCCAATGCGGTTCATTTCACGAATTGCGAGGCGACCGAAGTCACTCAGCCCGGCGTTGCTGGATTCTCCACAGCCATCGCCAATCATGTTGCGGCGCTGATAGGTCAGATGCATCATGCGAATTCCAAGCTGGAAAAATATGCGCAGGTTCATGAGTTCTTCCTCAGGAGTGTCCCAGCGCTGCAGAAGTGGGATCCCGTTGCCGGTGAGGTACAGCATGTGTCTGCCCTCTGCCTGTGCTCTGCGGATATCTTCAGGAACCACAGCCTTGCCTGTAAATTCCCGCAACATGTCCGTCAGCCAGGTGAAACGCGCGAGTCTGCGAAGGAGTCGTTCCGGGGCCTGGCCTTCCTGGCCGGCATTCTGGAAGATGCATGTCACACCTGCGGCAGTCCAGGCATTGCGAAATTCCCGTTGTTCATCGGGGTCGGTAACGCAGCGAGTCATCGACATATCTTCGCGGGCTTCATCAAGTTCAAGATCGCTTGCACCGGCCTGCTGCAGTTCATTCAGCCGCTGCAGATCGATGGCAGCTCTGGGAGCAAATCCGTAAGCGTCAAACACGATTGACTCTGCATGAAGCCTCAGGCCGCGTTCCAGTTCAGCGGACGTTGGCTGGAGCAGTTTCATGGCAACTTCGCGGTGCTGACGAATGGCAGGCGGGAGATTCTGAGTAAGGTCCTGAATGCGTTCTGCTGTCGAACGTGCGGGAGGAGATTTGTCTGATGCGAGGCTGTTGTCTGCCAGCAGCGCCGCGGGCAGAAGGCCCGGAGCTGAAAGAAAGTGTCGGCGTTCCATGAGCAAATCCCCGGAGAGGTCATGGTTAATCAGAAGGGCTGCAGTCCGCAGACCCGCAGCGGCCGCAGTCCAGGAGGAAACCCGGCGGCATCGAATTGTGCCTCCACACCGTTGCACATGCAATGAATACGGATGCGGCGCCATCTGTGTTCATGGCGACGGCGAGTTCCGATCACTTTTGCAGCAGGAAGGTGCCTGCGGAATCTGCGTGAACGCAACAGGCCATTTGCTTCATTGCGCAATGGAGTAGATGTGGGCAACACGCTGCCTGTGACCGCGCTGGTGGACCGCGAACAGTCCAGCGCATCACTGCATCATCGAATTGGCGACTGCACACTGTTCAGACGGAAACCACAGAGCCAGATGCCCAGCAGATACAGGAACAACAGTGGGAACATCATCAGCAGCATGCTCCATGGGTCCGGAGATGTTGTCAGGAGCATTGAGGCGATGGAGATGATCAGCACAGCGATACGCCAGTTTTCCTTGTACATCTGCACGCTGCAGATCCCGATGCGTTCCAGGAATACCATGACCAGTGGAAGCTGAAAGCTCACTCCAAACAGAAGTGGCAGGAGCATGGCCATACTGATGTATTCAGACAGACGAGGCTGTACCGTGACACCGAGCCATTGGTTGAAGCCGATCAGAAAATCGAGCATGAGCGGGAAGGCGTAGCAGTATCCCGCGAGAGCCCCGAGCATGAACAGCACGATGCTGAGCGGAAGATACACATAGACATAACGCCGTTCATGAGGATACAGGCCTGCGGCAACAAACAGCCAGATCTGGTAGGTAACCCATGGAGAGGCCAGCATCAGACCGGAGAAGAAACAGACCTTCATGTATGCCATGAATCCTTCTTCAACCTTGAATGTAGTGATGCGCGAGGTGTCCTCGATTACTCGCTGCAACTGAGCGAACTCCGGAGCAGTGATGACAATCTGAACAGTTTCAGCGGCGGATTCATTGCTATCCGGATTGGGTTTTCTGGCTGCATCTTCACCAAGCGCACGCAACAGTTCGTCGCGGGCGATCTGAACTCTCAACTGATCACGTCGCAATTCGACCGCAGGAACCGGCTCAGGTGGATTTGCCGTCACTGCATCAGGGGTGTTGGTGAAAAAACCGGAGATCAGTTCGTAGAAGGACTGCTGCGGGACATCGAGCTGGAATTCTTCCACCCCGCGTTCGCGCAGCGCCTGTTCCACAGGCTGTCTGAGCCAGTGGAAAATACGGTCGCCAAACAGCAGTGAAACGAGGACTGCCAGGAACAGTCCAAGTACAGCACGGAAGACGTGGATACGGAGCACCTCAAGGTGTTCCCCG
>JALRDR010000487.1 GCA_023262145.1 Planctomycetaceae bacterium
ATTAACGATGTCGAGCTGACTTACAAACTGTTTGGGTGTATGGCTCCAAGGTTTCCTGAGTCTGAGCTTGACCTGATCAATCTCACGTTACGAATGTTCATTCATCCTGTGTTTACTGTGGATGAAAACCTTTTACTAGAAAGGTTAGATGACGTGAGAGCTGAGAAGTCTGAACTTCTTAGTTCGCTCAAAGAGAAGCTAGGGTGCAGTACCGAGGAAGAGGTAAGGAAAAAACTGGCATCAAATAAGCAGTTTGCCGAACTCTTAAAATCTTTTGGCGTAGAGCCGCCGATCAAAGAAAGTCCGACCACGGGCAAACCTACGTTCGCACTGGCTAAGAACGACGAAGGGTTCCTTGCGCTCACAGAACACGAAGATCCGTTTATTCAACAACTCTGTGCCGTGCGTCTAGGCACTAAGTCAACCATCGAAGAGTCACGCATCGAGCGGTTCATCGACATAGGCAAGCGTAATCAACGCCGCTTACCGATACCACTAAAATATTATGGCGCACACACAGGACGTTGGGCGGGCCAAGACAAGGTTAACTTTCAAAACCTACCTAGCCGAGACAAAAAGAAAAAGACATTAAAGAACGCCGTGGTTCCACATGAGGGTTACGTTGTTATCAACTCGGACTCTTCACAGATCGAGGCTCGCATACTTGCATGGCTAGCTGGGCAGACTGATGTGGTGGATGCCTTCGCTCAAGGCAGGGATGTGTACTCTGAGTTTGCAACTAAAGTATATGGCCGCCCTATATCAAAAGAGCATCCGATAGAACGCTTTGTCGGAAAGACCTGCATACTAGGACTTGGGTACGGGACAGGTGCGGCCAAGCTACAGCACACTTTAAAGACTCAGCCGCCTGGGGCTGTCGTTGATGATGTCGAAGCTAAACGTATTGTTGATCTTTATAGATCAGAGAACGACAAGATCGGTATTGCGCGACTGCAGGTTCTCTGTAGCGCCCTGACGATAGGTGTCTGAGAGCAGGATTTGACGGTGCAGGGATTTGAGTGACCAGTTGTCCCGAACCAGTACAGAGGCGAGGTAATCCAGCAGTTCAGGATTTGCCGGGGGAGTACCGCGGGTGCCAAAGTCATCAGGTGTGGTAACGAGGCCACGTCCGAAGTGATTCTTCCAGACCCAGTTCACGATGACGCGTGGGGTGAGTGGATTTTCGGGAGCCACAAGTGCGTTTGCCAGATCCAGCCGGCGGCGGCCATCCTGAAACACGGGGCGCTGCTGTGGGCTGAGCACTGTCAGAAACGCGGGCTGCACGGGAACCCCGCGATCAATGGAGCTGCCACGACGAAATACGAAGCCCGGATCCGGTTGCTTTGCTTCCTGCAGTACCATGGCACGAGGCGGAGAGCCCGGCGAATTCAGATGCAGTGCGTGAATTGCTCCGTCGCGACCACCGAGGCTGTCGCGAACGCTGCGGTTGAGCAGTTTGACGGCTTCTTCAAGTGGCATCGCTGTGGGTGTACGGGGCTGCAGCAGATGCTGCCGCAGCTGCTGAGCAATTGCGCTGTTGACATGCAGATGTCCGGGATTCTGATCGGGAACCACAGTGCCGCCGGTGTCTGCTTCCAGTGAGGCGTCAAGCAGGGCCTGCAGCCATTGCTGATTGACCTCGGCGAACAGTCGGCCATAGGCATCGGCCACGTCCAGCATCGATTGCGGTTCCGCGGCTGCAACGGCAGCAATTACGCGTGGATTCCACCGGGGAGCTTCACTGCTCAGCAGGTGCTGTGCCGGCTTCTGTGAAAGGTCGCCGTTGTCCGTTTTCATTTTTTCCAGCAGCTGAGTACAGCCGGCACTGAACTGCTCTGCGGGCAGATCGATGAGCTGCACCCAGAGTCCGAACACCGGATCATTCGCCGGCATCTGCTGCAGATAGTCTCTCCAGCGGTTCAGCACCAGCGGCCGCAGGTCGTCTGTGCGGTAGGACAGAAACGCAGCGGACAGATCCTGTTCGGGGACATGTCGAGCAAGTTCACGGAGGTATTGACCGATCTGCATCCGCAGTCGCGATCGCATGACTTCGGACTGATCGCGAGCCATGTCCTGCCAGCGAATCGTCAGGTTGTGCAATTGTGTCTGGTACTCCTGTAACGCTGCCGTTGGCTCAGGGGTGCCGACAACGGGCAGCAGATCCGGAACGCTGCTGGCCGCCAGTGTCGTGTACAACGAATAATAATCTGTGGTGGGAATTGGGTCGTACTTGTGATCATGGCAGCGCGCACAGGAAACAGTCAGTCCCAGCAGGCCTCGCGAGATGACATCAATCTGATCATCAATGGTGTCGTGCGGATTTCGAAACTGCATGCCTACGGTCAGAAAGCCCAGCCCGGCAAGCGCCGGATCATTTTCCGGAAGCTCCAGCTGATCAGCCGCAAGTTGTTCCTGAATGAAGCGATTCCATGGGACGTCAGCATTGAAGGATCGAATCACGTAGTCGCGATAGGTCCACGAAAACGGAAATCGGGTGAAGCCGATCGCAGCGCCGCCATGTGTATCCGCGTAGCGGGCAATGTCCAGCCAGTGGCGTCCCCAGCGTTCGCCATAGGCAGTGGAATCCAGCAGACGGTTGATCACTCGCAGGTCTGCGTCATTGGATGTATCGGCCAGATAGGTCTGCACTTCTTCCCATTGTGGTGGCAGCCCGGTCAGGTCGAGCGTGACTCGGCGAATCCATTGCTGTCGGCTGATGGGATCTGACAGACTCAGTCCTCGTGACTGCAGTGAGTTGCGCACAAGGTGGTCAATCCCGGCCCCGGGACGCTGCGGCTGTTCGGGTTCTGCGGGAGTCCGGATGGGTTCAAAAGCCCAGTGCCCTTCCCAGTCTGCACCCTGCTGAATCCAGTTGTGCAGCTGCTGCTTCTGCAACGCTGACAGTGACTGCTGCGAATCCGGCGGGGGCATCTGCAGGTCGGGGTCGGTGGAGTAAATGCGGTGCAGCAGCAGACTTTTCTCCGGGCTGCCCGGAACAATGACGTGTGAGTCAGCCGGCAGCGGCTGATCCAGACGCAGTTCAGCCTCTCGCTTTGATTCGTCCGGTCCGTGGCATGTGAAACAGTGATCGGCAAGGATCGGACGGATCACCTCATTAAAGCGGATCTGCTGTTCATCCGTCGTCGCTGCACAATGCCTGCTGTCAAGCGGCAGGAAGAGCAGTGGGAGCAGATAGGTTGCGGGCGAGCATCTGAGCTGACTCAGCATGAGCGGAACCTGTCGGGCCTGGCGAAGCAACGTTCGCAGCTGAAAAAACGGAATGGGAGTACCTGAGACATTGTGCAGTGCAAACGGGCTGAAATCCACTGCAGCGCACAGGAATTGACTTCTGTCAACTGCTGACAGCGACAGGTCTGCGATATGATCGGAATGACTGCTGACGAAATGGGGCTCTGGATGCTGCGATTGTGCACTGACGCAGTGCAGCGACACTGCCGCATGAGCCTGCATGCCTCCGGGTACCGAACACGTTCGTCTGTGCAGCTCAGTGGTATGTCCGCATCTGAACCTGCCGTCGAATTGACAATGCCGCAGGCATGCTGGTTCCTGCGTCAGCGAGGTGAGGCGGGCTGTGACTTGCCCATGATTCGAATCCGACCGATAATTGAGGTTTGTCGAGCGATGACTCAGGGGGTTTGCCCCTCTGAGTGTATTCTGTTGTTCGGTCCGAAACCGGAAATCTGCAGCGACGGGTGTTGCTGTGCTGCCTGGGGCTGTGCCGCCTGGGGCACTTCAGGCGTTTTCCGTATCGTCTTTGTTTGAAGGCTGTTTGAAGATGCGATTTCTTTCCTTTGTGTTTGCAGGAGCAGTGCTGATGGCGTCAGGGACGTCCGGGGCAGAACCCAAAGTCGAAACTTTTGGGAAAACCAAGGCTGGCGAAACTGTGGAGATCTACACCATCGGGAATGAGTCGGGTTTTGCGGCTCGCATCATGACCCGTGGGGCCACACTGGTGAATCTGTATGTGCCCGACCGGGATGGAAAACTTGCCGACGTGCTGCTGGGCTTTGACAATGTCAGCGGATACGAGTCAGAAGGCAATCAGTACTTCGGATGTACAACAGGCCGTGTCTGCAATCGCATTGCCAGGGGGAAATTCAGTCTGGATGGCAAGGACTACACCCTGGCGATCAACAATGACGCCAACCACCTGCATGGTGGTGTGGAACGGTCGCTGGACAAGGTGGTCTGGAAGGCGAAAGCCTTCAGCAGCGACAAGGGGCAGAGTGTTCGTCTGACGTACACCAGCCCGGACGGTGAAGAGGGTTATCCGGGCAATCTGGAAATCACGGTCGCCTTCTTCATCCCAGCGGACCGCAATACTCTGAACATCTCCTACAAGGCGACCACCGACGCACGCACACCGGTAAATCTGACGAACCACGCCTACTTCAACCTCAGCGGTGAAGGTAGTGAGACGGTTCTGAATCATCGTCTGCGACTGAATGCCGATCATTACACGCCCACCGATGATACGCTGATCCCGACCGGAGAAATTGCCCCGGTGGAAGGGACCGATCTGGACTTTCGCACGCTGCACCGAATCGGTGCGCGGATCAAGTCGGTGGGGGAGACAGCGGCGATCGGTTACGACCACAATTTTGTTCTGAATGAGCGAGCCGAAGATGCGGAAATGACTCTGGCTGCAGTGCTTGTGGATCCGGCATCCGGACGTCGTATGCGGGTGATGACAACGGAGCCCGGCATCCAGTTCTATTCCGGTAACTTCCTGATGGGGCAGGAAGGCAAGGGGCTGAAGACCTATGCTCACCGTAGTGCTCTGTGTCTGGAAACTCAGCACTATCCGGATTCCGTAAACCATCCGGACTTTCCGTCGACGATCCTGAATCCAGGTGATGTCTACGAATCGAAGACCAGCTATAACTTTGGCGTCGTTGAGTCTCAGGACAACGACAAATAAGTGAGGCTTTCAGAATGCACGAGTCACCGGAGCCTCAGCCTGTT
>JALRDR010000767.1 GCA_023262145.1 Planctomycetaceae bacterium
ATTGTCCTGCTGCTGCTGGGGACTCACCTTGCTGCGGACGATTTTCAGCAGACGCTGCAGCCATTGCTCGGCGGTCGCTGTGCCGACTGTCACAGCGGCGATGAGCCCGCCGGCAAACTGGCGCTCGATACGCTCACGCAACAGCAACTGCTGCAGCAACCACAGCTGCTGCACGAGCTGTTGCGCGTTGTCGACACTGGTGCCATGCCGCCCGAGACTGTTGACCCACTTCCACTGGATCTGCGGCACCGCGCGACGGTGGCCCTCTTTGCTCTGCTGGGACAGGCACAACATCCGGAACCTGCGGCCACCCCGGTCTGGCGGCTGAACAGATTTCAGTACAACAATACTGTGCGCGATCTGTTTCAGCTGAACCGGCAGGTCCTGCCGCTGCCGGAGAAACTGATGACGCGTCACGGCAGCTGGCTGACTGACATGGCAGCACTGCCGCATGAACAACGCAGACTGCCTGATGCGGTTGAAGCGCGTTCGTATACGCTGTCACCTGAAGCAGGCCTGTCCGGGGTTCGTCCGTTTCCTCGAGACCTGCAGGCGGAACATGGATTCGACAATCAGACCGACCAGCTGACACTTTCACCATTGCTGCTGGACGCATTTCTCAGGCTGAGCTATTCCATTGTCGACAGTCCGGACTTTAACGCGGAGAGTGTGAGAATCTGGGATCGATTCTTTGCAGCCCCGGAACTCCCGGACGCCGTTGGGCTCCAGCAGCAGCTTGCAGAAATCCGCAGTCGGCTGTCGTGGTTTCTGCCGCTGGCATTTCGTCAGCCGGTGGATGAAGCAACGGTTGCACGCTACGTGGACTATGCCGGCAGCTGTCTGCAGTCGGATCCGGATTTCACAGCAGCAATGAAACGCGTTGCAGCGGCAGCAATGTCATCGCCGTTGTTTCTGTTACGTGTCTCCGGCACAGATCATACCGACCGACAGTTTGCAGCAGCGTCACGCCTGTCGTATTTTCTCTGGGGCAGTGCCCCGGACGAACAGTTGCTGGAGCAGGCGAAGGCCGGCCGGCTTGCCGATCCCGCCGTAGTCACAGCGGAAGTGCAGCGGATGCTCGCCGATCCACGGATCGAGCGATTTCTGGACACGTTTCCAGCTCAGTGGATGCATCTCGAAAATGCTGTCGTCGCCACACCGGATCCCGAGCTGGCTCCGTGGTTTCGTCTTGACGCAGAGCGTCCGGCCTCCCTGCAGATGATCCTTGAGCCGCTGCTGCTGTTTGAAGCTTTGTTTCTGGAAGACGGCTCCTGTTCTCAGCTCATCAACCCGACATTTGGCTATCGCAGTGAATTCCTGCAGACCTGGTATGGTGACCAGCTGAGTCCAGCCCCCGTCGACGAAACGCAGCTTGCGGCGGACAACGTCAGACGCGAGCAGCAGCGTGAACAGCAACGCAAGATCATCCGAGACTCGGAACGGCAGCTCGCGGCCCTGCGAGATCCCATCCGCGCACGATTGTTGCTTGAGCAGCAGGCGGGCGGCGAGATACCAGGGCTGAAGAATCTGGAGCCCTGGGCCGCGTGGGAATTCAATGGCGATCTGCATGATTCACTGCACGGGCTGCATCTGACAGCACACGGGAATATTGAATTCGCCGATGGACGTGTCGTGCTTAACAAGTCGTATCTTCAGAGCGAGTCACTGATGCAGGACGTGGCCGAGAAGACTCTGGAAGTCCGACTGATCCTGCGGAACCCGGACCAGCCCGGGGGCGGGGCGATGGGTGTGCAGGGGCCCGGCGACTTCTTTGACACAATCGTCATCGGGGAACGTCAGCCACGGCACTGGATTTCCGGCAGCAACGGATTTGCCAGAACGCTGGACTTCCCGGGTTCGTATCCGGAATCCGAAACGGAGCAGCCGGTGCATCTGATGATGGTGTATGAAGCAGACGGAACCACTCGACTGTATCGCAACGGCCAGCCGTATGGGGAATCGTTCAACAAGGGAAAAGCAGTCTTCCCGGCCGGCGAAACCTCCATCCTGTTTGGCCTGCGACATCTGCCTGCCGGCGGCAATCGGTACCTCAATCTGGAGATTGATCAGGCACGACTGTATCTGCGGGCATTGTCTGTGGACGAAGCGGCCGCTGCGGCTGCCGGGCAGACTGTTGTCATCGGCGAAGAGGCACTGCTGGCCGCCATGTCGCCGCAACAGCAAGAACTGCAGACATCATTGCAGACGGCACTGACGCACGCACAGACAGCTCTTCAGGGCATCCCGTCCGACGTCACCGTCGCGGAGGCACAGACGCAGAACCGCCAGCGATTTGAAGCGGACCTGCGGCGGCAGATGAACCAGTGGACGTTCCGCAGAGTAATGGAAACAGACTCGAGGTTCGGAGGAATTGTCACCAATGCGGCGATGCTGAGCATGACATCGGGCCCGCGCAGAACTCATCCTGTCGCTCGCGGAGTCTGGATCACCGAGGTCATCTTCAATGATCCACCGAAGCCGCCACCAAACGACGTACCACCGCTGGACGAAGACGCCGCAGATCCGAATCTCACCATTCGCGAACAGTTTGCGGCCCACCGTGAGAATCCATCGTGTGCGGGATGTCACACGCGTCTGGACCCCCTTGGGTTCGCCCTGGAGAACTATGATCTGACAGGTCGC
>JALRDR010000830.1 GCA_023262145.1 Planctomycetaceae bacterium
TCCTCTGGCTGTGAATCTGGTTGTCTGGTCCGGGCTCGGCTTCACAGTGCTGACGGTGATCGTCTATGTGATTCTGCGGCAGATGCTGATTCAGCTTCCGGAAGATCGCGCCGAATTTGAAGCAGTTCGTGCAAATGCTCCTGCACTGACGCGGCTGATCTTTGTGGGTGCCAGTGGGGCAATGTGCAATGTGGTCGCACTGGTTCTCAATCTGATTGCCTATATTGCATCCAGTGGCGCGCGTGCAATGGCGCTGACAGGCAGCATTATTTCGGGCGTGATGCTGCTGGGATTGTTCACAATTGTGCTGGCGGCACTACTGGTCGGCTGACGTTCGGACGTGCGCAATCCCTGCGCAGAAATTGCTGCGGTTTGTTCAGGACCCGGGCAAGCGGGTCGACTCAGACCGGCGGTGTTGACCAGGACCGGCCGGCCGGTCGGGATCGACCGGGCAGACTGTGACCGGACGGGGCCTGCGATTTCAGTCTTCGGCTCGGCTCCCGTCGCCACACATCCTGACAATCCGTGGATCGAAACGTGCGATTGGCTGCACCAGATCCTGCTGGGCCGCCATCACTTCCTCAATGCGACGATAAACACCAGGCACTTCATCGGCCCCTGCCGACAGCACGTGGATGCCGCGTTCCAGAAGTTCCTGACGCACGGTGGCGAAGTCCCAGGTTGCCCTCCCTTTTCGCCGCGACATGACACGACCAGCACCATGCGAAGCTGATTTCAGGCTGTCCGGGTTTCCCAGACCTCTGACTACCCATGCGGAATCAGCCATGGATCCGGGAATTACTCCCAGTTCACCGACATTGGCCGGTGTCGCTCCTTTGCGATGCACAATCAGGTCGCGATCTCCATGTCGCTCCTGCCACGCAAAATTGTGGTGGTTTTCGACGCCAGTCGTGATCTCGGCTCCCAGCAGACTGGAAACGAAGCGGTGAATTACATCGTGATTGGCAGCGGCATAATGCCCCATCAGATTCATGGCCGCCCAGTATTCCTGTCCTGCTTCGCTATCCATACTCAGCCACGCCAGTCTGTCGTAATCGGCATAGTACTTCGGCAATCGTTGTCGCGCGATGTTCGAATACTTCTGACATACCGCCGCACCGGTTCCACGACTGCCGCTGTGACTGAGCAATGCGACATAGGTTCCGGGATTCAGAGCAAGGTCCGGCTGGGATTCCGTAACGGTCAGCGTCCCGAATTCAACGAAGTGGTTTCCGGAGCCGGAGGTTCCCAGCTGTTCTCGAGCACGGTCTTTCCGGTCCGCAGTGACAGCGGTAATTGACCAGTCTTCATCCAGCACGGGGTGGTCCTGAGGGTGGGAGTGTGTGCAGCCAACGCCAAAGAATGTGCCGTCCATCAGAGCTTTGCGATATTGCTCAAAGTGTGTGTCGAGCGTCTGCGGCGGCAGATCCAGCACAGAGAGCTTCATGCGGCAGGCAATATCCACCCCGACAGCATATGGAATTACGACGCCCTCAGTCGCCAGCACGCCACCAATCGGGAGTCCGTAGCCGACATGTGCATCGGGCATGAGTGCCCCCACCCGCGCAGCAGGTACCCGGCACGCAGCACGCATCTGTTTGTGGGTGTCGTGGTCGGCGTCACTGCACCACGAGCGATAGGAGATGTCAGCAGGGGGGGCAGGCGGTGTCTGCAGGTCTTCTTGAACGGACACCAGTTCGTTCGCAAGTGGCGAAAGCCGCATATGCTGCAGAAAGTCTGCCGGGCTGGCGACGACATCCTGAATTAATTCCGTCAGTCGGGATCGAGTAAAACCCGGCTGACTGCAGATTTGTGCGATTGCCTGCTGTGCTGCAGGAACCAACAGTTTGGGGATACCCAGCTGGATCAGTTGCTTCGCGTTCATGGTGCCTGCCAATTGCCTGCTGCAGATGGTGTCGGGCTGATGGGAAAGTAAATCAGTGGGACACGGTCACCGGACAGCAGGTTCAGCGGCAGCGCTCCTTTTTCGTGGACGCCGGGAACGATCGATGCTCATTCACCGTTGCCGACCGTGGGTGATCAGCGTTTCCTGGAGTTTGAATTCCCGCCGTTCTGAAAGACATCGGTAAACGGAGGCTGTTCGAAAATAACCGGATCCGTCGTGACGCGAGGATCATTGGTTTCCCTCAGAATCTTCATCAGACGCTGAGCCAGCAGCTGCTTCTGCTGCTGATACTCCGGCTGATCAGCCACATTGTCCAGTTGTTCCGGGTCTCGTTTCAGGTCGTACAGTTCCTCCCGGGGCCGTCGTGCAAAGGCACGATCAAAAAACGGACGATACTGAGAATCGGCAAGTCCATTCTGAATCAGCCAGGTTTTTGTGGGGCTTGCATCAAGGTCGCCAAATGCAGCAAAGGTATCTCGATTCAGTTCCTCGGCCTCGGGCAGGACGTTATCTGCTTTTCCGAATCCAGGGGCGGTTCCCATTGGCCAGCGTTCGGGAGCAAAGTTGTGAATGTAGAGGAAATCGGCCGTGCGAATGGAACGCTGAGGATAGGGCAGCTGATCTGTGCGAGCCGCTGCCACATGCCGTTCACGGCCACACACAACAGCGTCGCGATCCGCCTCCACCAGCCCGGCGCGATCTGACTTCAGAACTGACCACAGGCTTCTTCCGGTCATCTGCGAGGGAATCTGTACACCGGCAGATTCCAGAATCGTTGGTGCCAGATCAGGCAGTGACACCAGGTCCCTGATAACTCGTCCGGGCGGAATCACACCCGGCCACGAAACAGCCAGCGGCACTGCAGTGCCCAGGTCGTACAGATTGCACTTGCCGGATGGCATACCCGGAACACCATGATCGCCGGAGACGATGATGAGCGTATTGCGACGAAGGTGTTCGTCATCAAGCACCCCCAGCAAGGCGGCCAGACCAGCGTCAACAGCCTGTACTTCACCCAGATAGTCAGCCATGTCTTCCCGTACAACCGGGACATCGGGCCAATGTCCGGAAAGCCTCCCCTGCAGTGAGTCAGGATCAATATTCCAGTGTTTTCTGCCGGATCCCTGAATCCATTTGCGGTGAGTATTCGTGGGCCCCCACCAGTAAAGAAACGGTTTTTCCGGAGAGCGATTCTGCAGGAACTTCCGAAACACGGCGGCAACTTCACCGGTCAGTCGCTGTTGTGCGGCAGCCGTGTCCACTGCCCGATCCACAATCTGTGAAAACTGATTGAACTGACCGCCGCCGCTGACTGCTGTGCGTGCTGCACCGAAGGGGGCGTTTGCCGGAGTTCCCGGGCTCCAGACTTTTGCCGAATGTGCGATCTGGTATCCGGCCTGCTCAAGCAGCAACGGAAAGGTCGGGATCTCCTCATTCCAGACCGCTCCCTGCAGAATTGCTCCGCGCCCGGTTCTCCAGAAGTGCTGTCCACTGAGCAGTGAGCTGCGGCAGGGCGTGCAGGACGGAGCGTTGACGAAGGCGTTGCGGAGAAGAACACCGTCGGCGACCAGCTGATCAAACGCAGGGGTTCGGACGACATCATTGACGGTGCCCGGCTCCAGTTTGTTGTAGATGCTGGCATAGCGGCCCCAGTCGTCAGCGAAAACAAACAGAATATTCGGGCGATCGTCCGCCGGCAGCCGACAGGTGGTTGTCAGCAGTGCAATCAGCACTGCTGCTGGAACTGAAAAACGATTCATGGAGTTTCCCGGATCGAGAAAAAGTCAGCTGGCAGAGGCAGGGCTGCAGGGCGAGCCAGTCCGCCCGGTGCGGGCCGTGCGGAGTCCTGCTGCCGAAATCCGTGCTGCTGGATGTTCGCTGCTGGAGCTGAGTTTGTGAAGTCTGCAAACTTCAACCAGTTCGGAAAGTGGGCGATGCCCCGGCGGCAGCCTGACAGAATTGTGAACTGACGTTTGTTCAGTGTCGGGCTGGCGAGCGAGTGGGGCTGACCATCTGGCTGAGTCTGCAGCTGTGGAACCAACAGGGGGAAATCCTGACATCACACGGTGGATGGGGCAGTGGATTGTCGTTCTCAGCACCTGCGGTTTAAGATTCGGCTGTTACCTCTGATGCTTACGGTCGTGCTGCTTGAGAGCTTCAGGTTTCAGTGCCTCCGTTTCAGTCTGACAGAACTCATACGGCAGAAGACGGTGTTATGGTAAGTGCTGGTCGAGAAACAGTCCCGGCGATTGTCGTGAATGAAGTGTCGCACTCCTTCAGGGCAACGCAGGTGTTGAACCGCGTGTCCTTTTGCGTATTGCCCGGATCCATCCATGGTTTTGTGGGACCGAATGGCGCCGGCAAGACGACGACTCTGCGCACCATCTGCACATTGCTTCGGCCAGCTCGAGGAGAAATCAAGGTCTTCGGCAAAAGCACTCAGGTCGCGCCGGAAGAGATCCGTCGACGCATCGGTTATATGCCGGATCACTTCAGCATGTATCGTCAGATGACGGTATTCGAATATCTTGATTTCTTTGCCGCAGCCTACGGACTGGAATTAGGGGAGCGGGATCGGGCAATCTCAGATCTGCTGGATCTGACGGATATGGCTGGTCGGCGCGACAGTCTGATCGGTGGACTGTCGCGCGGGATGCAGCAGCGCGTGGGGCTGGCGCGGGTACTTGTGCACGACCCGGATCTGCTCCTGCTTGATGAGCCTGCCAGTGGGCTGGACCCGAGGGCACGGATTGAGCTGGCGGGGATTCTGCGCGAACTGCGACGGATGGGAAAAACGATTTTCATCAGTTCACACATTCTGAGTGAGCTGGCTGAGCTGTGCGATGCCGTCACGATCATCGATCGAGGTGAGATCCGTTTCAGCGGACCGATGCGAATTCTGGAGCAGCAGCAGCAGGGAACTGCAGCAGTCTGGAATCTTCAGCTCAGCAAGCTGGTTGACGGACTGCGGGAAAAGCTGGAGACGTTGTCTGTGGTAACGACAGCAATGGAAGTGGAATTCTCTGATGGCTATGTCTTTCAGCTGGTGACAGACATGGGTGTCACTGCCAGTCAGTTATTGCGGGAACTGTTGCCGATGGATCTGCCGATCATCAGCTTTGGTCGGGAAAAACGGCACCTGAATGAAGCGTTCATGGACCTGACAACGGAGGGCGTCCGCTGATGTTTTCCGGAGCTACAGTACTGTTTCGCTGGTCGCTGCGGTCGGACGCCAGTGCGCAATGGCCGCATGCCGCGCGAGCGTTGTTTTCCATGGTCATTCTGTGTGCGCTGAGCGTCGCCTATGCCAACAGCATCAGCGTAACGCAGGTGGGATTGCTGTTCTTCGAAGCGATCTGTGCAATCAATGTGCTTGTGATCACCATGTGCGGCATCAGTTATTTTTCCACAGCTTTGACTGAGGAAAAGGATGCCGGGACCATGGCACTGCTGCATTTGGCGGGGATGAATCCACTGGCCATCACGCTTGGCAAATCCACATCCCGACTGGTCAGCAGTCTGATGCTGCTGGTGGCTCAGATACCATTTTCATTACTGGCTGTCACGCTTGGTGGCGTTCTGTGGCAGCAGGTGATTGCGGCCTGGCTGGCGATGGCCGGCTGGATGTTTCTGGTCTGCAACATTGCTCTGCTCTGCAGTGCTCGCTGTCGTACATCGGGCAGGGCTGCCACGGTCGCAGGTGCGCTCGCGGTGCTGTTCTTTCTGCTGCCATATCTGATTGGTACTTCGGTTGCGGCACTTCCCGCCGGCAGTCTGCACCCGGCACTGATCAGTCTTTCCGAGCGTGTTCCGGGTCTGATGCTGCAGGTCAATCCGCTTGAAAGACTGAATGAAATTCTGTTTCAGTGGCAGTCAACAGGATTCGTTTCATCCCAGCTCTGGCTCAGCCTGTTGCTTGGCTGCGCGTGCTTCGGGATCAGTACCTGGCGGCTCAATTCCTGGACGAGGTCCGGTGACGATGAGGAATTACAGCTGGGGCCGCGTTTTCTGAGAAAGGCAGCGGGGCGTGCATGGCCTCTGGCGATGGCGTGGAGAGAATTCCATTTCTTTGCCGGAGGGTTGCAGTTCGCCGTGACAAAGCTGATTGGCGGAGCCGCGGTGCTGGGGGTATTTTTCTGGCTGCAGTCTCAGGATGAGCTGGGTTTTCGATGGCGGCTGAATGCCGCTCTGACAGATCTGGCGCTGCTGTCATTTGCGGCTGAACTCAGTCTGGAGCTGCTGCTGTATTCGGCAGGCGTGCTGTCTTCGGAGCTCAGACTGAGGACACATTCCGCGCTGGCACTGGCGCCCATCGGCACAACCCGGCTGCTGCTGGAAAAGATGCTGGGTTGTGTTCTTTCCACGATTCCGGTCCTGTTCTGGATGGTTGTGATCGTGCTCCTCGGAGACGCAGGAACAGTGGTCCTGCGTGAGCGAGATGTCGTCCTGGCGTGGTGCATTATGCTGGTCTTCAGCTGCCACCTGGCAGCGCTGCTCTCGTTGTATTCACGCTGGGCTGCACTCAGGATTTGGGCGTCAAACATGTCCAGGTGCCACATCAGGGCCACACCCGACAGCAACAAAGAGTAAGCGATCGGAATGCCCAGCGCAATGGCAGCGATCAAGGCTCCAAGAAAAATAGCAATAGTCATCTTCTACCCCTCAACCTTTTTGCTGCAAATGCTGCTGAAGCTCCAGCTCCGGGGCTTCCAGCCCGCTGGGCAAGTGCTCAGC
>JALRDR010000894.1 GCA_023262145.1 Planctomycetaceae bacterium
GCCGACTTTCACCGTAAGCACTGACGGACTGGCACGTCAGGTCATCGCAGAAGATGAACACGATGTTCGGTTGCCTGTCTGACTCCTCGGCCGCAGCCGCCCCGACAAACAGCAGCAGTGCTGCCAGCGCAGATCGACAAAGAGTGACTCTCATGAACTGATCCTCTGAATTAATGAAACCCGGCAGACAGATGCAGACGTGTCAGCCATCAGGCATTTCAATTCTGCTCCCGCTGCATCATACCGTGCAACGCTGCAACGTTGAACCATTGCATTACACCCAGACCGTCTCTGCCGACGCATGACGAAGGACCGGTGCCCCACCAGGCTCTGGACATTCGCTTCAGTTTCTGCAGACCACTTCATCGAGATTCAGTACCAGATTGCACAACATCGTCCATGCAGCCGATTCCTGAATTGGCAGTCCAGCAGACGGTTCCGATTCGCCATTTCTGAGTACGTCCGCTGCTGCTCCCGGGGTCTGCCTGAAGATGTTTCGCTGTGCCTGCAGGGAATGCTGCAGAACTGACTGTTCCTCCACTGACGGTGGCCTCGCCAGCACGATCCGAAACAACTGCGTGAACCGCGCGGCATCGTCGGGCAGCTCTTCCCGCAGCACGCGCTCGGCAAGGGCTCGAGCAGCTTCAAAGTGCTGCACATCATTCATCAGCTGCAGCGCCTGCAATGGCGTATTACTGCGTGCTCGCTGAGCACAGAACTGCTCCCGATTGGGAGCATCAAAGTTTGCCATGAACGGTGGTGGCGCCGTCCGCTTGATAAACGTATACAGACTGCGACGGTACAGACTGGTGCCATGATCCTGCAGATAAAACCGTGTATTACTGTTGGCATACCCCACCGGCTCCCAGATCTTTTCCGGCTGATAGCCGCGAACGCCGCGACCACCCATCGTCGGATCAAGCAGGCCGCTCACATACAGCACATTGTCGCGAATCTGCTCCGCATCCAGCCGCAGTCGAGGGCTACGGGCCAGCAGCCTGTTATCCGGATCACGCCGCTGCAACTCCTCCGACACTCCTGATTCCATCTGAAAAACGGCGGAGTTCAGCAGGAGACGATACATCTGCTTCTGATCCCAACCGGAGCGGCGAAATTCCCAGGCCAGCCAGTCCAGCAGCTCAGGATGAGATGGCAGCTCTCCCTGCGTCCCGAAGTCTTCACTGGTACTTACCAGTCCAGTGCCAAATACCTGCTGCCAGATGCGGTTGACCGCTACCCGAGCTGTCAGCGGATTCTCCTCAGACAACAGCCACTCCACCAGATCCTGTCGGTCTGCACGTCGCTCCGCCGTGGAGTTCCAGCGTCCGCCGGAAGATGTCAGTGCTGCCGGTACCCCCGGGATCACCGCCTCTCCCGGCTGATCGTACTGTCCCCGCAGCATCACAAATGCCTGTCGTGGCTGCTCAAGCTCACCGAACATCAACGTTCCCGGGATCTGATCTGTGACCGCCTCAAGTGCTGTTGCAGCAGCCCGAACCCGCTGCAGTTCCAGAGCAGCCAAAGCCGTTTCAGAACGCAGAATGTGTCGGCCCCACCATCGCTGCAATGCCTGCAGCTGCGCTGCTGAACGCTCTGCCGGCACTGCTCGCAACACCACCTGAAGCTCCTCAGGGATTCCCGTTGGCACCCTTGCAC
>JALRDR010000912.1 GCA_023262145.1 Planctomycetaceae bacterium
CGCAGAAAAGCCATGCGGAAGATGTTCGCATCGGCATTCTGGGGATCGACAACTACGGATCAGTTGCCTACACCCAGTTCCTCAACCGCCCCGACACTGAGGGTGATTTTGCCGGAGTACGAGTCGTGGCTGCCTGCCTGATCCCCAGTCCGGATTACCCGGAAAGCCAGCAGCTGCAGGACCGCTGGTTGCCACAGTTGTTGAAGCTTTATCAGAACCCCAAAGACCCTTCGGAAGCAGTACCGCCGATCGAACTCGTCGCTACTGTCGACGAGTTGCTCAACAAGTGTGATGGCGTGATGATTTTCAGTCTGGACGGCCGGATGCATCTCGAGCAGGCGACGGCGGTGCTCAAAGCCGGGAAGCCGCTGTTCATCGGTCGACCGCTGGCAGCATCAGCGGAGGATGCGATCCGCATCTTTCAGGTAGCGGCCGCAACCGGCACTCGCTGCTGGAGCAGTTCGCAGCATCGCTACAGTGCTGGTTTCAGTGGTATGCGCGATCATCCCGAGGTGGGCCAGGTACTGGGCTGTGATGTTTATGGAGGCTGGTCAGCGGATGCTCCGGAGGCCGACCGGTTTACTCGCCCGCTGCACAGCATTGAAACGTTGTATACGATCATGGGGCCCGGCGTTGTTTCAGTCAGCAGCACCGGGACCGATACTGCCGAATCAATCACTGCAGTCTGGGCTGACGGGAGGGTCGGGACCTATCGCGGGATCAAGACGGGTGCCGTGAAATACAGCGCAACAGTGTTCGGTACGGTCGGCGTTTCGACGGCGGGCATTTATGGTCACGGCGTCCCCGTCAATGGTGTTGTACCGACGAAGGACAGATATGTTGGCTATGAGGGGCTGGCGATTGAGATCGCACGATTCTTCAAAGGTGGGCCATTGCCTGTATCACCTGCGGAGACTCTTGAGATCTACGCATTGCTGCAGGCCGCCGAAATGAGCCGAGCCCAGCAAGGGGCAATGGTGCAGTTGCCCGATCTGTCAAAGCAGCTTACCGTCCGCAGGTGACTCTGCTGGAAACAGCGATCGTCAATTTGTTGCAGTCTGCTGACCTTGCTTTGGGGGTTGTCAGGCTGGAGCAGCGGCTTTGCACCACGATCAACCTGTTCAATTTGCAAAAAACAGCAGGCAGCAACACTGCAACCGCGTTGCATGAACAGGCAGGAGGCGTCACTGCATAGACAGCAGGGTATTTGATCAGGGCAGTGCGGTGACGTCTCCGCTGAGGTAACTCAATATGATGAGAATCTTTGCACCCCAGAATATCAATCCGATCACAATCCAGAGGTAATTGACCAGCGACAGACTGTCATTGGCAGCGCCATGAACGTCATCCTCAGCGTGATTCACAGCCTTCTGTGCGGTCTGGAGTGTAAGGCACAATGGCAGCAGCATGGCAGAACTGAGAATATCTGAGAGTGGAGACAGCACCTCATTCACGGACAAACGGTTCAGTACATTGGTGAGAATGCTCAGTACGACGAAGCGTGTCGCGAGAGAAGCGAGTGGAAAGGCAATTTCTTTACCGCTCTCCTCGATTTTTTGCTGCATTTTTCTAAACAACGCATGCACAAAAAAAATGCTTAAAATTGCCCTCCCAGCCGGCCAGACTCGCTCGCCAGTGCTTTTCCTGACGGCATTCCAGTTCGAGTAAAACCAGTAGAGGGTGTAAAGCCCATGCGTCGCCAGGAACAGGATCACGAATTTGCGTATTCCAACGATGCAGAATTGCGCTGGCATGAATTCGGATTCCGCCGGCCCAGCCTCAGATACTGCATACGGGTTACTGTCCATGGTCCTGTTTCAACTTCTGTAATCTTGAACTTCTGTGTGCTCGGCTGATCATCCGGAAAACTGTGCACGGTCAGCCAGATACTGATTAGTACGCGGCAGATGCAATATTTGGAAGATTCGCTGAATTGTCAAGCCAGGACGTATGCCATCGCCAGCGACTTTCGCCGGCCCCTGATGGGCAGCAGGACTTCAGGAGAGTTGACCTTTCAGCGGTGAAACGCACTCTGCTGGAAACACAGACTCTGATCTGGCATGGATTCCGAGAAAACACCGAACCCGCTCTGAGTCTGGTGTGTCCTGCAGGGTGTTAATGCAGAAGTCATCTGTATGCGACTTGCAGTACTCGGAGCTGGTTCCATGGACGCAGAATCTATCCTGTCAGGATTCAAACAGGTCGGAGCGCGGGCGATTGTGGGGCCAGTGCGACTTCCGTATCGGCTGCGTTCCTCCGGTCAGGTGATTATTGACATCGGCAATGATCGCCGCGGAGAGTATTTCGACATTCAGGCGACGGACGATGCTGATGCTGTGGTCCTTGATATTCAGCCGCAGGATCGCCATTTGCTGTTCATGGTTCGTCTGCCTGCGTTCCGCCACGGTCTGCCTCAGGCAAAGCACAAATTCTTGTGTGGGCATGATGAGCGGCACTGGTTTGTGGCCGGTGTTCCTGATTCCGTTGCGGTGAGCACTGTGATGACCGCCCGGGAAGCACTGAAGCCGGCACTGGTCCGAGCTCTGGAGCGAGGACAGAAGGGCAGGCAGAAGAAACGCCACGGTCGCAGGACTGAGGCGTTTGTCAGGCAGGGGGAGTGGTTCTTTATTCCGGCTCCGGACGTCACCGCCGATGAACGACTGGTGCTCCGGAAGGAACCGCTTCGGCGAGGTCGAGGAAAGCCGCATCTGTGCGAGTTTTTGTACCGACTTGGGGGAACGACTGTGTACGTCTGCCGTCAGTACCCCAATGGACTAACCGAAGAGGAGCGGCGGAGACTGTTGCAGCGAAACCCACAAGCGGTGAAGTTCAACTGGACCACAATGCAACGTGACCCGGTTGTGTTTGTTCGTGGAAAAGTTTCGCACGCAGATCATGCTACGATCCTGCTCAACGGCTGGCATCGAGTAGAGATGAACACTGAGAATCAGTCGCCGGCTGCGGCATCCGTAGCGTTTCTTGATTGAGAATTCGGCGAGGCTCGAAGCTGAGGTGAAACAAAGCGTAAGGTCTGTGCGAAAGACCTGCAAAAAAGTCACTCATCGCAGTTGTCGCGAGCCTTTCGGCTGTTGGCTTTCATAATCAGCAAGGGGGGGATAGCAACAGACTGGGCTGCGGGAATCAGCACAGCCTGCGGGGAAAGACAGCGGCGCTGTGTCTGCGAGGACCCATTGTAAACCAGTGGGGATGTTTCTGCTGCCAGAAGTGGTCCGGGGCTGAGACAGACAGCAGGGATGGGCAACCTTCAGTCTTTCGCCAGCCGTTGTTCAATAACTCCAGAAGGATCAACCGCATTAACAATGGACTGCCGGGCGAGGCACGCTTAACGGAAGCTGTTCTGAGTGGACTTCAGCAGCGAATCTGCTGCCGCTGGATTTCCGGCAGACTTTCATTCCCGGTCAATTGCAAGCGAGGTGGCGATCATGTGGCTGTTCACAAAATACGGGTTCTATTCCGCGGTCTGTGCGCGAGAGGGGGACGGCAGTTACGGGCAGCCGGTGGATCTGGATCAGATCATGGTCAGAGCACGATTGCGAAGCCACCTCGAATCACTCCGGGAGCACTTCAGTGAGCTACTGGCTGACTGCAATATCAGGGAATCTGTGGGTACGGATTACGCCTTCCGGATCTTTGTTCCGAAGACGACGTGGTCGAAGATTCTGGTTCGGCTCAGTGAAGAAATGGATTACGACAACTTCAAGTCCAAAGTGGCTCGGCAGCAGGGTGTCGCTGGCGACGATTACGTGCATTCCCTGCACGACGTCTGGTCCAT
The DNA here is from genome assembly GCA_023262145.1 of Planctomycetaceae bacterium. Lineage (GTDB taxonomy): Bacteria > Planctomycetota > Planctomycetia > Planctomycetales > Planctomycetaceae > SXXK01. The sequence continues at coordinate 3,794 of JALRDR010000912.1, forward strand.
CATGAACCGGTTGCAGATGTGAAGCCGATCACACCCGGACAGATTGATGTCCTGCTGCCGTATCTGGAACTGTTTGAGGATCCTCAGTTTTCGGTGGGCCGGTGGGAAGAGGTCGCACCCGGTCATCTGCCGATGTTCAGCTTCGATGAACGTATGTTGCAGTTTATTCAGGTGCTTTATGAACACGGCTGGATCGTGCCGGAATTCGACTGGGGCGACTGGCAGGATACCGCTCACAAGTACATTGAATCGCGGGAACTGGTCGAGTCTGCTGATGCAGTGACGATTCGAAGACTGTTCACGACGCACACACGTGCAGATCGATTCTGCGAGGGGCATCTGGCAGCAGTGTTCAGCAGCGGACACCTGGCCAGCCTGCTTCGTCGCCTGCGGGAGATTCGGAACGAAGGCTGACATCACCCGGCAATTCCGCAGACGGAAAAACGCGTCTGCCTCGATGCGACTTCCTGGAGTAAACCTCAACAAATGTCAGGCCATCAGCTGGCTCATACCGCGACTTTTTGGCGTCTCCGGAGTTTACAGTTTCGGAGATTTTCTTTTTTGGCAGCGCGCGTTGGCTGCAAGGGCAAAAAACCGGGGTGGACTGTGTTACCAATCTCTGCACGCACGGCAGCTTTGGCACTGTCGCTGTTCATCTGGTCAGTTGTCGAGCGATCGGCTTGTGCCGGTTTCGCTTCATACCTGGATGAGCAGAATCCGGCTTCTGATACAGTGACCGATGTTGCGGCGAATGCTGCATCGCTGCGGTTTTTCGAACAGAAAATCCGCCCGGTCCTGGTCACTCACTGCTACGAATGTCATTCGTCTGCAGCCGCCGACGTTGGCGGCGCTCTGCTGCTGGATACGCGAGAAGGAATCCGTCGCGGTGGGGAGCGTGGTCCCGCTGTTGTCCCGGGAGATCCCGCTCACAGTCTGCTGCTCACTGCTGTTCGCGGCACCATTGATTCCCTGCAGATGCCACCTGACGAACGACTCAGCGACGAAATCGTCCGTGATTTTGAAATCTGGATTCGCGAAGGTGCCGTCGATCCTCGCGAGGGCGATTTGCAGGTGGTTACGTCTGCTTCCGTGACCGCGGAACAGGGACGAGCTCATTGGGCGTACAGAGCACCGGTACGCCCTTCCGTTCCGCAAACTGCGACGTCGCCCTGGCCACTGTCGGACATTGATCGTTTTGTGCTGGCAGCGCAACAGCGTTCCGGGCTGCAGCCTGTTTCCGATGCCGACTGGCTGACACTGCTGCGAAGGCTCAGTTTTGATCTTACCGGCCTGCCTCCTACGGAGACGGAAATCGACGCCATGCGCGGCGGGGATTTTGAGCAGGCGTGGAACGCAGCGGTCGATCGGCTGCTTGATTCTCCACATTTCGGTGAGAAATGGGCACGGCACTGGCTGGATGTGGCTCGCTACGCTGAAAGCACGGGCGGCACTGTGAACTTTTTCTATCCCCACGCCTGGCGTTATCGGGACTATGTCATCGATGCCTTCAATGCAGACATGCCCTTCGATCAGTTTATTCGCGAACAACTTGCCGGCGATTTGCTGCCCGCCTCAACATCAACAGAGCAGGCGAGGCAGATGATCGCCACGGGCTTCCTGGCACTCGGAACCAGAACACTCAACGAACGTGATGGCCTGAAACATGAGCTGGATCTTGCAGACGAGCAGATCAATATCACCACGCAGGCCTTTCTGGGTGTGACTCTGGCGTGCGCACGCTGCCATGATCACAAGTTCGATCCATTTTCGCAGGCCGACTATTATGCGATGGCCGGGATCTTTCGCAGTACGGAGACCTGCTACGGTACGGTCCGATTCATCAATGCCCAGCGACCTTCTGAACTCATCAGCCTGCCGAGCGACGCTGGTCTGCAGGCGGCCGTGCAACC
>JALRDR010001056.1 GCA_023262145.1 Planctomycetaceae bacterium
GGAACATCGTCGGGCGTCACATGAAATGCAGGTGATGCCAGCCGCGCTTTGTCCACCAGCTGATCAGCCGGTCCGCCAAGCAGCAACCGCACCGGCGATCCTTCGGCGACCGTCTTGTGCGGCTGCGTGCGTGTACGCAACACAAAATCCATCGGTCCGTAGTAATCCACGACCGCGTCCACCCGGGAAGACTGCTGCAGATTTCCACCAACCGTGCCCTCCAGCTCTGCCACGCCGCCAGTCACTCCCAGCATCGTCGCCAGATGACCACCGGCACTGGTGCCAGCGACAGCGATTCGTTGCACCGAATAGCCATACTCCTGCGCGTGTGCCCGCAGCCAGCGAACCGCAGCCTTGCAGTCATGAATCTGTGCCGGAAAGATCGCCTGCTGCGAAAACCGATAGGAAATACTGGCAACCGCATAGCCTTGTTCCGTGAGCCACGACACAGGGCAGCGTGCCCGACTTCCGCCTTTCCAGCTGCCGCCGTGAATGTACAACACCAGTGGAGGCTGCTCTGCGTCCGGAAGATACAGATCCAGCTGCAGGCTGTGCCCGTCAACACTGGCATACTCGATGTCCCGCAGCACCTGCGACTGAGCCGCTGCAGTGGACTGAACATGAAGCAACAACGTAACGACAAGGAGTGCCGCGAGCAGACGACGAATAACGCATGTATTCACAGACGCAACTTTCCACTGAACGGGAGGACGGCAGTCGACGAGCTGTGATGCTGCACACAACTCAGTCAAGCCACAGATACGTGCACGCAGAATATGAAAACACGCGGCTTTTGACACCTTTCCACGTGGGTTTTCGCATTACTGTCAGTCCCCGGCACGCGTAGCCGGATGATGTGTCGCAGGCTGTCTCGATGGCCACAATGCTCCGGCAACCGCGACTGCTGTTCTTAAAGTCCGACGAATAACCACGCCGCGATCTGCTGTTCAGCAGTGGGATTTCCTGCCATGATCAACACCTCACCTGCCACTGACGCCAGCATCCAACCCACATCCGGCAAAGACCTGCACATGAGCACCGCTGTTATCTCCGCATCATGTTCTCCCGCGGGAATCCAGTTCTGCAATCAGTATTCTGTCATCGCGCTACTGCTGTTCAGCTGTCTTGTCCAGACTGACTCATTCGCTCAGTCAACACTGATTCCCAACTTGCGTCTGCAGCCGAATGAAGCACAGGAACTGCCGGACGGTTTCCAGATACAGGGGGATGTCTGGTACCGCCAGTTGGATGATTTCGGCGAACGTTCCGGCTGGGCCGTACGCATGTTTTCTGCCGCTGACATTGATCAGAGCGACAGTTACAGCGGTGGTCTGAGTACCACAGTCAGTGGCCTGACACCAGAACAGGGACGCTGGTTTCGATTCCGCATTCAGGCCATGGCAGAGGACGGCTTCGCCGTGGAACAGGATGAACTCATCCTGCAGGTGGAGTTCTTCAGAGACAATGGCAGCAATTCACTGGACGCCATTTCCACCCGCATCTACCCACAGATCGAACGGGAACGCCAGGATCTGCGGGACGCTGGAACCAATCGCAGTCTGGGCAAAGCACACTGGCGCAGTTACGACCTGGATTTCCGTACGCCCTTTCCGGAAGTCGACACACTGAAACTGAGCGTCATCGTCGGGAAGGGATCCGGCACCGGCGAGAACTCTGAATTCATGATCAATGAGTTTTCGCTCACGCCCATCACGCCTGCCCTGCAGTCGACCGCAGGCGTTTCCGGCGACGATGCCCCACCGACACCGTTGTCCGTAAGTGCACTGGTTCCCCTCGGCGGTCGCTGGTACTTCAATCCCACGGCTGCGAACGAGTCTCTGCCGCAGCAATTTGATGCGGGTAACGCCGATCAGCTGATCTACCTGAGCGAACGGCCCGTCGCCCCATTTGCCGGCAACATGAGCGGCTGGCTGCGGAAGGGGTTTCTGGACATCAATGGACAGCTTGTGCAGCAGGATCAGTTCATCGAGGACAATCTGGTGATTGAGCTCACCACCGAGCATCTGGTGTTGCATTCGAAGAACCTGCCCAATCATCCGACGGCAGTCTTTCCGGATCGCTGGCGAGCACTGGACGGAAATCCCAACTATGTTCAGGAGCAACGCAACACCTGGCGACTGCCGCTGCAGCCCCGTCAGGCTGCCAGTACCATCGCCATGCAGAACGGCAGCAACGAAAACGGCGCTCTCCCCATGGGCCCCATCGGTGTCGCAGCAAACGGTGTCGTCTTCTTTAATCCCTTTGACC
>JALRDR010001144.1 GCA_023262145.1 Planctomycetaceae bacterium
GGAAACGAGGCGATGGTCTCGGAGTTCCCAGGGTTTTGACAATTGACAGGTTGCGGTGGGATATCTACCGTGCTTGAAGCCGAACTAAGAAAATAACAGGGACGGCAAACAAATTAGGGAGGATACGTGGCGACTCTCCTCGAGATCGACCGCCTGAAAACGCACTTTTACACTTCAGCCGGCGTCGTAAAGGCGGTGGACGGGGTGTCATACACCGTTGATGAAGGCGAAACAGTGGCCGTGGTGGGCGAATCAGGTTGTGGCAAATCGGTGACGGCGATGTCCATCCTGCGGCTGATTCCATGGCCACCGGGCAAGATCGTCGGTGGCGAGATTCGGTTCGCGGGGCGAGATTTGGTCGCGCTCAGCGAAGAAGAATTGCGCGAGGTGCGCGGCCGCGACACAGCTGAACAGTGCCACCTGCGAAGTGTAGCAGGTTTGCTGCGGATGTCATCCGGCTGCCGTTGCCTCGGGACAGGATGCAGCAGTTTGGCTGCTGATTTGATCTCAGGCAGGACTTACTGGTTCAGCTGCCGCATTTTTCCTGTTCGCCTGTGTCTTTTTCATTCTTCTTATCCGTCCTGTTCTGCGCAGATTTGCTGACTGGAAGGTCAATGAGCTGTGAGTCGGGATCGTGCTCAGTGTTGATTGAATTCCCGTATGCATGTGGGTACTTTTTCACCCGGGCAGGGTGGATTGATGTTTTGTTATAACATCGTGGACAGAGTTTCGGGCAGTTGAATCCGAGTGTCGGAGAGTTTCCATGTGGTCCGGGGACAGTCACGGCAACGTGGCTGCCAGCCAGCCTTCGCGAAGAGGATTTGTGGGCGCTGGTCTGAACTGCGGTGTGTGCTGGTGAGGGCGAACTCTCGGCAGCGAGTTCTCTCCGGCGTACGGCAGGTCCGGGATGCGGCATCCTGCTACCTGATTCTGGTTGTTTTCTGCAGCTGTTTGCTGCAGATGAATCCACGAGACTGGCATAGGCGAGGCAGATGTTGTTCAAGCGTCTGGGTGATTTGACAGCGCGGCATGCAGCCCTGATCATTTTGGTCTGGGTAGCGGTTGTGGCGGTCAGCAAATTAACTGCTCCGCAATGGGACGACGTGGTTGAGAATGGTGAGTTTGCCTTCCTCCCGGACGATTCCCCCAGTCGACTTGCGAATGACGCCTTTCACGAGGCTTTTCCGCGGGATCAGAAACGCAGCACGTTGGCATTGATTGCTCGCCGTGAAAGCGATGCGCCCGATGCGGAAGGGCTGCTGCAGTCTGATTACGACTTTCTGTCTCGTCACGTAATTCCGAAACTGCACCTCATCGCGGGGATACCGCATCCCGACGACTTGCAGGAAGAATCGGCTGACTCAGCAGCAGCGTCAACCAGCCAGCAGCAGAGCGGAATCATTCAGGAGATTGTGTGGTTTGAGGATCGCAAGATTGGAGAACTGCTGATCAGTGAAGACCGACAGGCCACATCGATTGTGCTCTGGCTGAGCACAGAGTTTCTGGATCAGGCCAATGTCAGCGTGGTGGATGAGGTTGAGGAATTCGTGCAGAGTCTGTCGCGTGCTCCTTCAGAAGAATCCCACTCCATGCCGGCGGGGCTTGAGATTGCGGTCAGTGGCAGTGCGACGTTTGGTCGCGATATGCTCAGCGAGTCACGGAAGAGTGCAAAGTCCACGGAGGTCTGGACCGTCATTCTGGTGGTCTTATTGCTGGTGGTAATTTATCGAGCCCCGATGCTGGCGTTGATTCCACTGATTACGGTGGGTGTAGCAACATCGGTGTCCCGCAGTCTGCTGGCGATTGCAGCTGAGCACGGTCTGGTAAGTCTGTTCAACGGAATTGAGACTTATGTCACCGTCCTGGTGTATGGTGCAGGAGTGGATTACTGCCTGTTTCTGATCGCTCGCTACCGCGAAGAGCTTGACGG
>JALRDR010000383.1 GCA_023262145.1 Planctomycetaceae bacterium
GTCGGAGGTGGGCACGCGGAATGCCATCCCGGTCAGCTTGCCTTTCAGCTCGGGCAGCACTACGCCGACAGCCTTGGCGGCGCCGGTGGAAGACGGAATGATGTTTTCCAGGATCCCACGTCCACCGCGCCAGTCCTTTGCACTTGGACCGTCAACGGTCTTCTGAGTCGCTGTGGCAGCATGTACTGTGGTCATCAGACCACGCTTGATGCCGAAGGTGTCATTGACAACCTTGGCCAGCGGTGCCAGACAGTTCGTTGTGCAGGATGCATTGGAAATGATCTTCTGCCCGGCATAACTGCCACAGTTCACTCCGTAGACGAACATCGGAGTGTCGTCCTTGGATGGAGCAGACATGATGACCTTTCCGGCACCGGCAGCAATGTGCTTCGCTGCTGTATCCTCACTCAGGAACAGTCCGGTTGATTCCACCACAATGTCTGCGCCAATATCGCCCCACGCCAAAGCGGCAGGATCGCGCTCTGCAGTCAGACGAATCGTGTTGCCATTGACGACCAGGCTGCCGTCAGCAACTGAAATGTCGCCCTTGAACTGACCATGCACTGAGTCGTACTTCAGCATGTAGGCCAGGTATTCCGGGTCGAGCAGGTCATTAATACCGACGATCTGGATATCGTCTGAGAAATTCTGAACGGCAGCCCGAAAGACCATCCGTCCAATTCGCCCAAAACCATTGATTCCGACTTTGATCATTGACCTGATTTCTCACAAATACGGGGTGCTGAACGTTCAGAAACCAAGCCCGCAGTTTAACGCTGAAGAATCTGAGCGCCAAACGGAGCTTTTCCCACTCCGGCGAGAACACCACGAGCGGGAATTCCGCATTTATTCGCCGGGGATAGACAGCTGATCGGAGTATTCCGACAGCAAAACAGCCCGATGCTCCGCGGCCGAACGATAACAGGCATCCACAAGTGCCATCGTGTGCAGGTTTTCGCGACCGGAAACTGCCGGAACACGCTGCTGCTCGAGGGCACACAGCAGATCCGCAATGGGACCGATAAAAGCGTCGGGGAACCAGACACTGTCCCATGTCGGCTGCTGCCAGACTCCAGCATCGTGTACAGTGGAATACTTCAGCGTACTTGGTGTTCGCTGGGGGTAATCCGGCCAGCCGATGCTGCCCCGTGCCAGTCCACCGGTGCATTCCAGTCGCCACTGGATGCCAATATCTGCAGCCGCACCCTCTTCCGCCGGTCCACTCCAGACGTCATCCCAGCACGAAGCCCGCGCGCCGTCAGCGTACTCCAGAATCGTCAGTACGATCCCGTCGCTGTGCGAGAATTTACGGCTCGTCCGTGGGTCCGGTCGTACGCTCGCGAAGACACGCTCAGGGTTACCCAGCCAGTACCGCATGGTGTCCAGGTGATGAATGCTCATGATTCGCAGCGTCACCCAGCCCTGTCGCTCCTGCCATGGCATCCAGTGCGGAATTGCCCGCATTTCAATCGTTGCCAGGACAGGATCTCCCAGTACGTGCTGATCCAGCAATGAACGACATGCTCGCACCGACTGGTCGAATCGCATGTTCTGATTCACGGCCAGCTGCACACCAGCCTGTTCACACAGTTCCACAATCCGACACGCTTCCTGCAGATCTCGACCAAGCGGTTTCTGGGCGAGGATCCCGCGGAGTCCTGTGCCGGCTCGCAGCACACGCTGAATGACGTCAGCCTGCAGATCCGGAGGTACGGCGACATCGACCACACTCACTTCCGGACACGCCGCCACTTCTTCCACGCTGTCATAGACATGCCGGATCCGATGCCGCGCCGCAACCTTTTCTGCACGACCGCGTTCTCGGGAGCAGATCGCCACCGGATTCAGCTCGTGCTGCCGGGCGGCCACGAGGTGACAGTCAGCCATAATGAATCCGGCGCCAATGCAGCCAATCCCGACGCTGCGGTCCTGAGGCAGAACCGGCTGAATCGACTGCAGCAGACGTTGATTGATTTCCGGCACAGAGTGCATTGCCGCCTCCATCCACAAATGCCGCCGTCCGTGCCGAAACTTATCTCCGCCGGCACAACATCAGCAACCGCATCCCCGCAGAACAGTCACGTCAGTTCAGCTCAGAATCTCATGCACAACACGCGCTTCCTCAACACCGGTCAACCGCTGATCCAGCCCCTGAAAGGGAAAGGTGAGTCGTCGGTGATCAACCCCAAGCTGGTGCAGCATGGTGGCGTGCAGATCACGCACCGCAACCGGGTTTTCCACGACGTTGTAGCTGAAGTCGTCAGTCCGTCCGTAAGTTGTGCCACCACGAACACCGCCACCAGCCACCCACGCCGAGAAGCAGCGCGGATGATGATCCCGACCGTAATCGTCGCGTTCGAGTTTCCCCTGCCCATAACAGGTTCTTCCGAATTCACCGGCAAAGACAATCATTGTTCGATCCAGCAGGCCGCGCAGACGCAGATCCTGGATCAATGCCGCAGAAGGCTGATCGACATCAAAGCACTGACCACGCAGCTGCTGCGGAAGAATGTTGTGATGATCCCAGCCCCGGTGAAATAACTGGATGAATCGCACGCCTCGTTCCACCATCCGCCGAGCCAGCAGACAGTTGCGAGCATACGATCCTGGCTTGTGCACCTCGGCACCATATCGTTCGAAGACGTGCTCCGGCTCAGAGCCAATCTCTGTCAGCTCCGGTACGGAGGCCTGCATGCGGAATGCCATTTCCTGCTGAGCAATCGTGGTGCGGATCTCCGGGTCACCGATTTCCTGCAGGTGCTGCTGATTTATCCGCTGCATTGCATCGAGCATCCTGCGGCGTACGTCACGATCCACGCCTGCCGGATTCGACAGATACAACACCGGATCTCCGGCCACCTGAAATGCGGCTCCCTGGTGTCGCGATGGCAGAAATCCGCTTCCCCAGAGCCGACTGTAGAGCGCCTGCACGTTTCTCGTGCCACCGGTCCAGAACGCCGATGTCAGCACAATGAAGTCCGGCAGGTCGCGATTCATCGAACCCAGCCCGTAACTTAACCACGACCCCATACTCGGCTTGCCCGGTATCTCTGCACCCGTACAGAAGAATGTCTTTGCCGGATCATGATTAATGGCATTGGTGTTCATTGAGCGAATCACACACAGCTCATCAGCCACTTCCGACAGATGCGGAAGCAGCTCGCACATCTCCAGCCCGGACTCTCCCCGTGGAGCGAATCGAAACATGGACGGTGCCACAAGCTGTGTCGCCCCACGCGTCATCGCGGTTACCCGCTGCCCGTTGCTGACACTCGCCGGTAGTGGCTGGCGAAACATCCTTGCCAGATCGGGCTTGGGATCCAGCAGATCCAGCTGACTGGGTGCGCCGGCCATGAACAGAAAAATGACATGGTCCACCCCCGGCGGCAGCGGCATTGTCTGCGCCTGTGCCTGCTGCCCTGCGCCCAGCGACGACATCACGGTCGCGCCCAGTCCCATACCGGCAGACGTCAGGAATCGACGGCGGGCCTGCAGACGCAGAAACTCTTCGACATGCTGCATTGATTCACTCCCGAGTCCGAGTTACGTCAAGGTTGTACAGTGTGCTGATTGTCATGGTCCACGCTGCCAGGTCTTCCCCTGAAATGCTTTCAGGAACTTCCAGACCTGTCAGCAGAGCCTCAGCAAGCCTCGTATCCGCCGCATAAGCAGCCTGCAGTTCCGCCAATCCCTCCAGCAGAATCTGTCGCGTCTGCATGTCCGGCAGGCGAGATGTGACCGTTTCAAACAACCGCGTAATCCGCTGCTCCGTATTCAGCTGCTCAGACTGCAGACTCTGCAGTGCCAGATGGCGGGCTGCTTTCAGAAACTCCGGCTCATTCAGCAGTAACAACGCCTGCAAAGGCGTATTGGTTCGCTCCCTCCGCGCGATGCACGATTCCCGCGAAGGCGCATTCAGAATGGTCATCTGCGGCGGCGGCATGCCACGTTTCCAGAACGTATACAGACTGCGACGATAAATGTCGGCTCCCGTATCTGCCTCATAACTCTTCGGATAGGAACTGGGCATGATCACCGTCTCCCACAACCCTGCAGGCTGCGGCGGCCGAACACTGCGTCCGTAGAGTTCACGATTCAGCAATCCACTGGATGCCAGAATCTGATCGCGAATCACTTCTGCATCCAGTCGATAGCGGGACCCCCTTGCCAGCAGGCGATTCTCAGGATCACGCCGATACAGCTCCGCGGAAGCCGCTGACGACTGACGGTAGGTCTGTGACATGACCAGCTGCTTCATCAGTCCCCGCACATCCCAGCCCGATTCCATAAAGCTCACCGCCAGCTCGTCCAGCAGCTCGGGATGACTTGGCCACTCACCCTGACTCCCGAAGTCCTCGGAAGTTCGCACGATCCCCACTCCGAACAACTGCTGCCAGAATCGGTTCACCGCCACTCGCGCTGTGAGCGGGTTACTGCGATCGACGATCCACTCCGCAAAATCGCGGCGGGTGAGCAATGTCGTATCCGAACTCTGCGGCCCCGACAGAAACTTCGGCGCGCCGGGAAACACCTCTTCACCAAACTGATCATACTGTCCACGAACCAGAATCCACGCCTTGCGGCGGTCCGCACGTTCCCTCATGACCATCGCTGAAGGGATCTGATCATCGAGTGCGGTTCGTTCTGCTGCCACCGCAGCATGCTGCTGATCCAGCTGCCCAATCTGATCCTGGAGCAGCTTCTGCTGATCTCCCGTGGCGGCTTTCAGTTCTTCACGCAGCGGTTTCAGTTGCCCGTCCAGCTGCTGCAGCTTCGCATCCAGCACCTGTAACTGCTCAGCCTGTTCCGGCGTCTCCAGACGAATGTAGGGTGGCTGTAACCCGCGACGAAAGTCACTGCCGGAACGCCCGCCGGTTTCCGGGTCCCCGTCAAAGTTGTTGAACAATGCAAACAACTGGTAGAAGTCCCGCGCCGTAATCGGATCGTACTTGTGGTCGTGGCAGACCGCACACTGAACTGTCAGTCCCAGAAATGAAGTGCCCACTGCGGTCACTCGGTCAATCACGTTTCTGGTATAACTTTCCTCTGGTAACGCTGTCCCACGATCAATGATCAGATGCAGGCGATTGAAACCGGATGCAACCAGCTGATCGCGGCTGGCGTCCGGGTACAAATCACCCGCCAGCTGATACCTGGTAAAGTCATCCCAGGGCAGATTCTGATTGAATGATCGAATCACCCAGCTGCGATAGGGCGAAAAATCTCGCAGATGATCGTGGTGAATCCCGTTGGTATCAGCGAAGCGGACCAGATCCAGCCAGTAACGCGCCATGTGCTCGCCGTAGTGCGGACTGCTCAACAATCGATCCACAACTCGCTCATAAGCCTGATCCGATTCGTCGGCCAGAAACTCTGCAATCTCCTGTCCGGTTGGTGGCAGTCCGGTCAGATCGAGACTTAACCGTCGAATCAGCGTACGACGATCCGCCTCGGGAGCTGGTTGCAGCCCGGCTTCCCGAATGCCCGCATACACCAGCCGGTCAATCACATTTCCATCCCAGCGTTCATCTGCTGCCGCTGCGGTCGCACTGACACGGTGCGGAGGCACAAATGACCAGAATGCCGTGTACTCCGCCCCCTGCTCGATCCATCGCCGCAGCACATCTTTTTCTGCGGCCGTCAGCGGCGGGACATCGCTGTCCGCAGGAGGCATCTGCTGATCGTCTGTGGCATTGATTCGCCGCCAGAGCTCACTGTCAGCGGGCGCTCCCGGAGTGATCGCTGAATATGCAGCACCAGCCCCTTCATGCTGATCCAGCCGCAGCTCACCCTGTCGCTCAGCCTCGTCCGGTCCATGACACTGGAAACAGCGACCGGAGAGAATCGGGCGCACATCCCGACTAAAATCCACAGGATCTGCCACTGCCGAATCCAGGATCAGCAGCAGAATCACAACAACGCAGGAACATCTCACAACGTTCACCTTTTCGCACGGAAGACTACGTGCGCCTGAGATCCCGGGCGAGCAGCTCGCGCCGATTCACGACTTTCAGACCCTGGCAACTTACGTCCTGTCTGCAGATCTTTCCAGTCAGCACCACTCCTGTCGCAGCAGTCCGAAATCCAAAGACAGTTTCTGACTCAAAAAAAATGCGGCAGGAGTTTTTCCTGCCGCAGCTCTGTGATCACCGTGATCGAATCGAACACCAATCACATCATGTCATTCACCATCTCGCTCCGGACGCTCACCGGCAGGACGATCACCATCTCGCACTGGACGCTCACCGGCAGGACGGTCACCATCGCGACCGCGACCTTCGCCGTCCGGTCGGTCACCACCGCGTGCAGCGCGAGACATCCCGATGCGGATCTCTTCCGCTGTCAGAGCCCCATCGCCATTCGCGTCGATTTCACCCATCCGCCCTCGCAGGAATTCAGGAATCTCCTCACCACGCAACTGCCCGTCGCCATTCCGGTCCATGCGCTGAATCATGCCGGCAAAGTATTCACCGCCGTCTCCTCGTGGACCACGTTCGCCCGGAGCCCCCTGACCTGGCGCACCCGGACGTCCCCCCGCGGGGTTCGGTCCACGACCACCTGCCATTGCAGCGAACTCTTCTCGGTCGATGAAGCCATCCTGATTGCGATCAAGACGTTCCATCATTGCTCGCACTCGCTCGGGAAGCTCATCAGCTGCCAGCCGACCGTCGCCATTTTCATCAAACTGCATCATGCGATCCAGCATCGCACCTGGGCCTGCGGTCGGCTGACCTGGTTCACCCGGGCGCCCCGGCTGTTCCGGCCGACCTGGTTCACCCGGGCGCCCCGGCTGTTCCGGGCCAGCACCGCGTGCGCCGGCCCCGAAGACCATTCCGAGTTCCGAGCCATCCAGCTGCCGATCGCCATTCCGGTCAAGCCGCCTGAGCGAAGAGACGGCCAGATCAATTTCTTCTTCGGAAATCACACCATCCTGATTGCGGTCGAAGACCCGCAGCAGTGGATTCATCATCCGCCCCTCACCCGGATTCATCATCCGGCCCTCACCCCAGGGTGGCTGGCCGTCCGGACCGCCGGGACCGCCCGGACGAAATTCGCCACGTGGTGGCTGGGCGATGACGCTGGACGCCGTGGCAAAAGCTAAGAGCAGAATTGTGGATGGAATCAGTCGCATGGGTCTCCCCGGTTCTGAAAGATGCTTGCAGCTGCAGACGCCAACGTGGGTTGCTGCATGATGAATCTGCACGTCAAAAAACACCTGAATCTCCCCATTTAACACGATGCAGCGAAATTCAGGCTGCAAAAACTGTGGAATTCCAGTCGCAGCGAGCAAATGGCATACTGGCACTTCTGCAAATTCCGTTCGGTCGCTTGCCGCCCTGCAGATGCTCCGCATAATCTTGTTGCCGCTGCCATCCATCCGGTGGCGACCTGTCGCCATCCTTCTGAGGGGGCACTGTTTCCTGCAAAACCGTGACTTTCTCGCCTACGCCCAATCGAGAGAACCCACAATGCACCGCTTCCTGAACAAATCGGTCGTGTTGCTGAGCAGCTTACTTCAGCTCCTTCTGTTCGCGCAAAACTCCCTCGCAGATGACAAATCCGGAACTCTGGATCTGTACTTCATCGATGTCGAAGGCGGTGCTGCAAATCTGATTGTGACTCCCGAAGGTGAATCGCTTCTGATCGACTCCGGGTATCCGGACAATCAGGGTCGCGACCTGAATCGAATTCTCAAAGTCGCTCGGGAAACCGCTGGGCTCAGCCGCATTGATCATGCCATCGTGTCACACTGGCATCTCGATCACTACGGAAATCATGCTGCCCTTGCGGCTGAAATCGGGATCGGCACCTTCTGGGATCGTGGCATTCCCGACGACCTTCCCGAAGACGCGAAGTTCCACGAACGAATTGCTGCCTACCGCGGCGCGACGCAGAATAAATCAAAGCAGCTCCGGGCCGGCGATCACCTGCCACTCCGATCCGGAAACATCCCGCTGCGTTGTCGAGTGCTGGCAGCCAGCAGAGAAACCGTCAGTGGCGAAGGAGCGCGAAATCCATTCGCCGACGAACACCAGCCGCAAGCGGAAGACAAAAGCGACAATGCAGCCAGCCTCGTGCTGCTGTTCAGTCTCGGCGAATTCCGTTATCTGACCTGCGGAGACCTGACGTGGAATACGGAGGCGAAACTGGTGACTCCGCGCAATCCGGCCGGCAGGGTGGACCTGTTCATGGTGACACACCACGGACTTCCGGTGAGCAACAATCCGGCGCTGGTGCTGGCGATTGATCCGGTCAC
>JALRDR010001216.1 GCA_023262145.1 Planctomycetaceae bacterium
AGGCCACGCCGGCCTGCTGGGCCCATGCCCCCGCGATCCAGCCCCAAGCCATCACCAGGGCGAAACCGCTGGCAACCACCCCGCGAACGATTATGATTTTCCTCATGAAGAAAATCCTACTCTGCCTTGCCGCGATCGGACTCAGTCTTCCTGCCGTTCGGGCCCAGGATCGGGACGAGGACCGGGACAATGAGCGCTCCAGCGCCCTGAAACGCTGGCACAGGACGCGAACACTCTGCTTCCGACAAGCGGGGTCGGCAGAAGAAAACATTGCTTGAACATCCCGATCCTGGGTTCGTTCGTGCGGACCTGACACAGAAAATCGCCTTGCTGGTGCTCCTGAACTGACATCACGAAATCAACAGCAGGCGATCACTGCTGGCGAACTGGCACTGCGAACCTGACAACAGTTCAGTAGCGAACTCGAAAGTCATTGCTGCCGGACCGGTCAGTGCCACGCATCAGATACACCGTCCGGTTGCACATCTCCAGACGTCCTTCGCGTTCAAACGACGTTTTCGCTGCGTGGCGATAGACTGAAGTGGTCGGCATGTAGCGCAACGTCATTCCGCGACGCGGATTGGGGGATAAGTTGGGTTCGGAACCGTGATACAGAAACACGTCGTGCAGGGAAATTTCGCCCGGCTGCAGAATAATGTCCACCGCTTTGGATTCATCAAATTCGGATGCATCGAGTTCCAGATTCAGAGCAATGTTCTGAGCGTCACTCCGATGGTGTCGCGCCAACTGCTGGGAGCGATGAGAGCCGGGAATGACACGCAGGCAGCCATTTTCGGTCGTCGAGGCATCCAGTGCGATCCAGACTGTGCAGGTGGCCAGCGGTTCAATTGGCCAGTACTCGCCATCCTGATGCCACGGTGTGCGTGAGCCAACTCGGGCCGGCTTGGCAAAGAAGCTCGAATTCCATAATGCAAAGTCGCCGCCGAGCACCTGCTCCACCATATCCAGGATCTCTGGTCTGCGCGCGACATTAAGGAACCACGGATCGTAGGCCAGCAGGGCAGAACAGTAATCGCAGAATTCGGGGTGCTTCTGCACCAGCCGCGCGTGCGTCTCTCGGATCTCCTCCAGAATTTCATCGTCCAGACGAAAGTCGGGCGTGACATATCCATCACGCCGATACTGCTCAATTTCAGAACTGGTTAACATTCGATTTCCAGGAAAACATGGTGTCCGAAACAACAAGATTCGCCAGCCTCGCTGATCACTCTGCCAGCAGCCCCGGCAGCCACAGACTAAATGCCGGCACGTAAGTAATCAGCAGCAATGTAATCAGCAGTGGAATCAGGAATGGCAGGGTGCCGCGCGTCACCGTCTGCACAGAGCTTCCAGTCACAGAACTCAGTACGTACAGCACCAGTCCCACCGGAGGCGTCAGCAGCCCCAGAACCAGATTCAGAATCATCACGATCCCCAGATGCAGCGGATCAATGCCGAATTTGATCGCAGCGGGCATGAGCACGGGCACAGTAATCAACAATCCCGCAACCGGCTCGAGGAACATACCGGTGAGCAGCAGTGCCACATTCACCAGCAGCAGAAACACGAATGGATTATCTGTAAACTGCAGAATCGCTTCGGTGACGGCCTGTGGCCCCTGTTCACGAGCAATCACCCAGCCAAACAGACCGGCCGCGGAGACAATCAGCATGATCGAACCAGTGGTGGATGTGGTTCTCACAAATACGTCGCGAAGTGCGGCAAGCGTTAATGACCTGTAGAAGATGCACAGCAGGAGCACCCACATGACAGCAGCAGCCGCTGCTTCCGTTGGAGTAAACACTCCACCAAGAATTCCGCCGAGAATAATCACCGGCGTCAGCAGGACGGGCAAAGCCGATCTGATCGCTGCTGAAACAGATTCGGCCCCTTCGCGCGCCTGCTCGCTCAACGGATTCCGCCGCGCCTCGCGATAGACGGACATGCAGAGGATCAGCGTCAGAACAAGCGCAGGCACTACGCCAGCGAAGAACAACGAGCCTACTGAAACGCCGGCCGTTACCGCATAGACAATGGCCGGAATACTGGGTGGCATGATCGGCCCGATCAGAGATGACGCACCAGTCAGTCCCAGCGCAAATTGCTCGTCGTAGCCACGTTTCTTCATCGCCGGGACGAGCACGGAACCCAGTCCTGCCGCATCGGCAATGGCAGCACCACTCATCCATGAAAAGGTGAGACTGCTGAACACGTTGACAAACCCAAGTGTTCCCGGGATGCGGCGGAAAATGGTGAGCAGCATCTGAAACAGCCGATCCGCCAGCCCCCCGGCATTACTCAGATAGCCTGTCATAATGAACAGTGGTACTGCCAGCAGTGGAAAGGAATCGATCGAACTGACCGTCCGCTGCAAGGCAACTCCGAGCGTAATATCCGGTGACCACGCCACGTACAGCAGACACGGCAGCAGCATGCTGAAGGCTACGGGTACCCGCAGCATCAACAACAGCAGCATGGCGATGACCAGTCCTGTCAGAATCATTCGCCCTGCTCCATTTCCAGCTGAAACCCCTCTTCGTCCACCTGCGTCTCGCGCGGAATTGGCTGTCCTGTGATCCAGACCTGATACAGATCCAGAAGATTATGCAATGCCATCAGGAACAGCCCTGTCATTCCGGCTCCATACCACCAGCTTTTCGGAACTCCCAAGGCAGGTGAAGCGACCTTGCCAACGTACCAGACAAACCGAACTCCCCCGATCATCAGCAGCAGACAGGATGCAGCGACCAGCACATAGCCAAAGCACTCCATCCGCAGTCTGCCCCGCTCCCCGCAGCGACCGGAGATCATATCCACCGCAATATGACGCCCCTCGGCCATCACAAATGCTGCGGAAAGAAATGTCATCCAGATCAACGCCAGCCGCGCCACTTCTTCGCTCCACTGAAACGGAGAGCCGAATACGTAGCGAGCAAAGACCTGAGCGCCCATGCTGATCATAATGAGTAGCAGAAACAGTCCTGCGATTGCCTTCTCAGCAAGGACAAACCAGCGGGAAAGCTGCTGAGCTCTCTGCAGCATGTGTTGGCCCTGGGATTCTGCCGCGGTTGCCAGCGCCGGTGCGGCACTCGGGCCATCGCCGCCAGACTCTGATTGCTGTTGCTCAGTGCTGTCGCTGGGGTTCATTCTTCCTCCACTTCCGCAGGTTCCGCCGTGATGCGGTTGTAGACGTCGCTGAACGCGAAGCCCCGCGAAAAGTACTCCCGACATCGTTCGCGAAATGCATCGCCATCAACATCGGCGACGATCTGCATGGTGCCATCCAAACGCCATTCCTCAATCAACTTCACTTCATCCTGCAACAGACCGTTCCGCACTTCCTGGCCCAGTTCAGCAATCGATTCGCTCAGTGCCTGCTGCTGATTGGGTGACATGCGCTGCCACGTTCGCTCGTTCACCAGTATCTGCAGGGAAGACTGGATGTGGCCGGTCAGATTCAGACATTTCTGAACCTCGTGAAATCCCATGGACTTGATGACCGGCACCGGGTTTTCCTGACCGTCGGCGATGCCCTGCTGCAGGGCCAGATAAACCTCACTGAAGGCAATCGGCATCGGACTTGCGCCCAGCGCCTCACAGGACGCCTGAAAAATTCGAGCCGCAGGGGATCGCAAGCGGAAGCTCTGCAGGTCATCCGGATGGCGAATCGGAATATTGGACGTGATATGACGTGATCCGTAGGCCCACGTATCAAGAACTCGCACTCCATAGTCTGCTCGCAGCGTCTCCCATTCCGGCGCCATCTCATCACTTCTGGCAATTTCGAGCATGTGTTCCAGATCGCGCGAAACAAATGCCGCATCCAGCACACCGATCGGCGGATGCCACATTGCCAGAAAGGAAGGACCCGAAATTGCCAGATCAAGCTCACCTGCAACCAGTTGCTCCAGCAATTCCGACTCGCTGCCGAGTTGGGATGCCGGATAAACGGTCACGTCAAGATTCCCAGCTTTCTCCTGCAGCCGCTGAGACAAAAACTGCATGCCGTAGGCGTGGGTCGGGGAATTCACTTCATAAACGTGCGCCATCCTCAATCTCAGCACACCATCGCTGGATTCTTTGGATTCGCATCCCCCGAGCAGTAAGGCTGGCAGGACAAGCAGTGGGATGAACCGCTGCAGTGAAAAATGGGGGGTGTTCATTCAGCATCTTTCCATTTGCGGGGGCGGGGCAGCCTTCCCACTACCTGGCAACCGGCTGTCCCTGTCCACCCGAAAACGCTGAGCCACATGAATCGGCCGAACCAGTCTGATTCCACAGACATCGCTGCCACCAGCGGCGAGTCGTTTCAGGCAGGGTTATAGCACAGAACCGGCTGCCACGTCAGTCTCAGCAGCGGTGCCTGTCTGGCCGTCCGAGTCGATTTACCATTCGCAAAAGTGTTACGCTGCACAGGACGTGCCACCATTTTGCATTCTGCGGTCGAGCGCATGGCCGGAATAAGGAGCTGCGACAGAGCTTGCAGGTGCCTGCGGCTGCCCACGTTCATCACCGCCGGGCGTACCCACAGGCAGGACTTCGTCCGAACACCGTCAGGCACAACTCACCAGCCGCAATTCGAACAACTCAAGCGGAACGATTGAAAGCGCATTCAAGCCACTCCATCCGCCACAGCCGCAGGAGTCGGAAACGCAGTTCGAACCGCACACCGGCTGGATCATTCCGCCGAAACACTGCTTGCCGAACAATCAGAATCTGCCAGCGAATCACCGACCGCCAGTGGCTGCAGTTCCGGATAAAAACACCTGCAGCATAGCTCGGCAACGCGCTGAGCCACTTCCGCCGGATCATGAAAAGCCGAAAGCTGCAGGTCAATGGAATAACGCCGCGACCGCAGTACGCTTTCCAGACCCTCAATCACCACCAGGCTGCGCAGAAACCTCTCCATCGATTCCCTGCAACCGGCCAGCTCCACGTGAAAACAGTGCGCATTCATCCGGGCCATTACTTCGGCATACAAGGCGATGTGCGTCTCTCGCGAAAAAAGTTCTTCCTGACGGTTGCGGCCGCGGCGATGCCAGGTCTCCGGAAACCCGGGGAGCTCCTTTGAACAGTGGAGTGTCACCCGATTGCGCGGCCCGCATTCACAGCTGTAGCGAAAATCCATGGACACCTCCGTCTGCTCTGCCACCGAACCGAGACTCGATCGCATTTACGGAACTGCGACCACCATTCAAGTTGACACAGACAATGGCAGACAGGTTCGCTTAACGAGGACGGACAGCCTGCCAGAGCAACCAGCAGGCAGCAGCAGTACTGCCGGCCGCGCCAAGGCCGTATCCAATCCTCCACGGAAGTGCCTCAGCTGCAGGCAGTTCGGCGGCATGCAGAAAGCCAAAGGAGCAGAAGCCGGCGACACCCAGCAGAAATGGAACAAGCAGAACAGCGACACATCCGCGCAGGGGACGCTGCTGGCCCCCCGTCGGACCAGCAGATTCAACACGATAAGGACTGGAGTCGGCATCAGACATCTGCACATCTCTCCCGACGAGAATTCTGCAAGGGGGCGTGCGGCACAATTCCTGCCGTGTCGTACAATCAGACTGGTTCGAAAGCAGCGAAGACGTCTTACGGGGCCCTGGCGCGATTATGTCAGTTCCGCGAGGCAAATGCAGGGATTTGCCGACTGGACTTTCGATCAAATCCGGCTAAGACATGGCCACGGATCATAGCTCAACGCCATCCCTGCGCACATCAGGACAACAACATGCGAATACTTCTGGCATTGATCATTTCTCTGGCCGCCGCAAAGGCCAGCGACTGGCCTCAGTTCCGCGGTGCCAATCTGGGGCAAATCGAGACACTGCAGCACCCGCTACAGTGGGATTCGCAAACCAACGTGGCATGGTCTGTGCCGCTGGCCGGCAGTGGCTGGTCTTCTCCCGTCGTGATCAATGACCGCATTTTTCTCACCGCCGCTGAATCAGCAGATGGCAGCCGCCCGCGGGGTATGATGGAAGGGGTTGCCAGCATGGGCAGCTACCGCAATGCGACGCCGGTGCAGCACGCATTCACAGTCTCCTGTCTGAGCCTGCAGGACGGCAGACTGCTGTGGAAGCACACTGTGTCCAAAGCGGTACCGCCGGTGGTTCATCCCTCAAACACGTACGCGACAGAATCACCCGCTTCTGATGGCAAAAATCTCTTCACCTTCTTTGCGACCACCGGCGTGCTCAGCGGCTGGGATCTGGATGGCAAGGAACTCTGGAGACAGGAACTGGGCACCTATGCCACCGGCAACGCTTTCGGAACGGCAAGCTCACTGGTCACACATGATGGTCTGGTTTACGTACAAAGTGACAACGATGAAAGTTCCTTTATCGGGGCGTTTGATGCGGAAACCGGGAAGGAAGTCTGGCGGAAACAGCGGGAATCTCGTACCAGCTGGGCATCCCCGTTTCTCTGGAAGCACGCTGAGGGGCAGGAACTCGTTGTCTGCGGTTCCGGGACGGTCACTGGCTATCACCCACTGACCGGCGATGCGATCTGGCAGGTGAGCGGAGTGGAATCCTCGTTCAGTTCCTCGCCGGCAGTTGCGGGTGGTCGGATCATGTTTGGCAACAGCGGTCCCGGCAGTGCCGGTCCACTGGTGGCCATCGATGCCGGCCTCAAAGGATCTGTGCAACTGGATCAGGACTTCGCATCCGACAAGATTGCGTGGTCGCTCAGGAATGCCGGGCCGGGAATGGCATCACCAGTGACCTGCCAGGGAAGGCTGTACATCCCGGGCAGTGGTGGGATGCTCAGCTGCTATGATGTAGAGACTGGCGAACGCATTTATCGCACACGGATCTCCGGAATGAAGACTGTCGCGGCATCTCTTTGGGCCGATGCGGAACATGTCTTCATTCTTGACGAGGCCGGTTCTGCCTATGTGGTCGCGGCTGGTGCAGAATACGAACTTCTGCACACCAACAAGATTGACGATCTGATCTGGTCGACGCCGGCAGTCGCCAGCCGTGATGGTTAATGCGTAGGCTGATACGCAACGAAGCAGCAGTAGTATCGGAAAGCACGGCAGAACCGAGCCGATAAGCCGGAGATCAGGAACTTAGAGATCAAAGAAGACGAGATCAGGGTCACATCCTCACCGGCGAGATCGATAGCCTTCATCTCGAACGAATGGCTGGGGCAGAAGAACACGGCGGAGACGGGTACCATTGACGAAGCATGTTACAAG
>JALRDR010000037.1 GCA_023262145.1 Planctomycetaceae bacterium
GCATACAAAAACGATGAATTTAAATTTTGGACCACAGCATCCAGCTGCACATGGTGTTTTGAGATTAATTCTTGAATTAGATGGTGAAGTTATTGAAAGGGCTGATCCTCATATCGGTTTACTTCATAGGGGTACAGAAAAATTAATTGAGCACAAAACTTACACCCAAGCCATACCTTATTTTGATCGATTAGATTATGTAGCACCAATGAATCAAGAGCATGCATTTGCTTTGGCAGTTGAAAAATTACTTAAAATTGAAGTCCCCTCAAGAGCTCAGCACATAAGAGTAATTTTTTGTGAAATAGGAAGAATTTTAAGTCATATTCTTAATATTACAACTCAAGCTTTGGATGTGGGAGCTCTTACTCCATCTTTATGGGGTTTTGAGGAAAGAGAAAAGCTTATGGTTTTTTATGAGAGAGTTTCAGGATCAAGATTGCACGCAAATTATTTTAGACCAGGGGGTGTTCATATAGATATGCCACACGGTTTGGCAGAGGATATTTACGATTTTTGCAAAAAATTTCCAAAAGTTGTTGATGATTTAGAAACGTTGTTAACAGATAATCGTATTTTCAAACAGCGAAATGTAAATATTGGAATTATTTCTAAGCAAGAGGTTTTAGATCATGGTTTTTCAGGTGTAATGCTAAGGGGCTCAGGTATCCCTTGGGATATAAGAAAATCAAATCCATATGAATGTTATGATGAGTTTAATTTTAAAATTCCTGTAGGAAAAAATGGTGATTGCTACGATAGATATTTGTGCAGAATAGAGGAAATGAGAGAAAGTACAAATATAATATTGCAAGCATTGGAAAAACTTCCTAAAGGCCCAATCATGACCACTGACTCAAGAATTGGACCTCCTAAGAGACAAGCAATGAAGACAAGCATGGAAGCTTTGATAAATCATTTCAAATTATACACAGAAGGTTACCATGTTCCATCAGGAGAAGTTTATGCAGCAGTAGAGGCTCCTAAAGGAGAATTTGGAGTTTACCTTATTTCAGATGGCTCAAACAAGCCTTATAGATGCAAAATCAAGGCACCAGGTTTTGTCCATCTTCAAGCAATGAATTATATGATCAAAGGTCATATGTTAGCTGATGTTCCAGCAGTTTTAGGCTCGATGGATATTGTATTCGGAGAAGTGGATCGATGAGTGGGAAACATATAGCAAAAGAACAACCTAAAAATTTTGTTTTTTCAGAAATTAATTTGAAAAAAAAAGATGAAATTTTAAAAAAATATCCTGAACAAAGAAAAAAAAGTGCAGTTATGCCTTTATTGTATTTAGTTCAAAAACAAAATCAAGGATGGATACCTTTAGCAGGTATCCAATATGTTGCCGACTTACTAGAAGTTCCCTATATAAAAGTTTTTGAAGTTGCAACGTTTTACACAATGTACAATCTAGCTCCAGTTGGAAAATACTTTGTTCAAGTATGCACTACAACTCCATGCATGATTAGAGGATCTGGAAAAATTGTAGATATGTGTAAAAAATATATTTCTGAAAAAGAAGGTCATTTAAGTGAGGATAAAAAAAGGGCGATTCGACCGGAAGTCGAATCGCCCTTCAGAATCCTGCTGCGGAAGTTCAGACTTCCGCCGGTAATCAGCGTTTGCGGGTTTCCAGCACAAATTTCAGCAGGTCATCCCATTCGCCGCGATTCTTCAGCTGTTTCGCCAGCCCGGCAGGCATGATGGAAGTTCGCGATTCCGCGACTTCTTCGATGTCCTTGCGAGCAATGGTGAGCGGTTCCGGCTGAGCGAGGTTCCGCAGCACCAGTTCATCGTCGGTCTCCGAGACACGGATCCCGGTATGAATCAGGCCGTCGACAGTCAGTACCGTAATCTGAGCAAAGTCCTTGTCGATACGTTCTGACGGACGCAGGATTGAATTGGCCAGTTCTGCAGGCGTCAGTTTCGTCTGCAGTTTCGTCAGATCCGGTCCCAGTCGGTAGGTCCCTGCCGGCGGATCATGACAGGCGAAGCATGCTGCGGATGACTTGTAGAACAATGTCTTTCCGCGATCAGCATTCCCCTTCTGCATGGCAACGCTGGCCAGCTCGACGGGATCAATCTCCAGCAGTTCCTTCTCCAGTGCATCATTGGAGAAGGCTTCCATGTCGATCCCGATGTCCTTCAGCACCAGTTCAGCTTCCAGAGGATGCTCCGACAGCAGATCTTCCGGGTTCCAGAACGTCGTACGGCTCACGGTCGCGGCACGCACCCGCTTGACAGTCTCAGGCTGAATCGCCGAAGCACTGTTGCCCCAGGTGTTGCGAACAAACGTCAGCACGGAGGCGACCTCTTCGTCATTCAGCAGGTTCTTGAACGCGGTCATTGGCGGGACGCCACGAGCCGGCTCATAGACCTTGCCATGTACGGTGATCTTGCCCCACATGCCATGCAGAGCCATCTTGATCAGACGTTCTTCACTGCCGTTGACCCACGGGCTCATCACCAGTGACGGATAGGTCAGACCGTTGCCCTTGCCGTGTGTCAGGTGGCAGGTAGCACAGTGCGATTCCCGCTGGTAGATGAGCGAACCGGCTTCGTACCGCTTCTGATCTTCCGGACTGAGCGTCTTCGGGGTCTCGTACTGGACCAGCTGAATTTCTGCAGGAGCAGCAAATCCGCTGGCCCCGGTGGCATCCACGTTGTACCAGAAGTGCCGTACGGTACTGGCAGCAACGGCCGCATGCCTGACCTTGGAATTCAGCAACGTGTTCAGCAACGCTTCATTCTTCACGTTGTGCTGCTGGTGCACCCACAGGGCTTCCAGCAGGTGATGTGCTTCCTGTTCATTGTTGGGATCAAAGTCTGCCATCCATTTCTGGGTCGCAGCAATCACCTCGTCGGAGTCATGCTCACTCAGTTCCACACGGGATCGATGTCGAATCCCGTTCACCGGGTGCTTCAGATTCTCCAGCAACGCCGCAATCGGTTCGCCCTCAATCGCCACCGGCTTCTGCAGCGGAGATCCCTTCACCGTCAGTCGCACAATGCGTCCGTGCTTGTGGTCACGATTGGGGTCGCGAATATTGTGCTGCATGTGGCCGATAATGACGTTCTGCCAGTCGGAAACATACAACGCACCATCGCTGCCCATCACAGCATCGGTAGGACGGAAGTTGCGGTCCGCGCTGTTGAGCAGTTCGATTCCAGGTGTTCCCCAGACTTCTCCGAACTTGCGTTTACCACCGGAACCGTCGCCTCCGCCAGGAATGCTGATGTCAACCGATGCTACGACCTTATCGCCGTTGAAGAACTCAATCATCCCATTGTCGAATCGCTGCTCAAATCCTTTGCGATTCCAGACCTTGAACCCGGAGATTTTCACGGGTTCTGCAAAGTCGCCCCGCATCCACGGATTGTTCTGAGTGTCGGTATGAGCGAAGTTGCCCTTATCTCCGTCAGCAAGCAGCGTGGCCGGGAACTGGCCACCGTTGTATTCGCTGGACAGCTTCAGTGAGGCTGTTCTGGCGATATTCTGATTCCCGCTGAATACTTCCACTTCGGAAATATTCATCTGCTGGCGTCCCTTCACACTCAGCCGGAACCCCGTGATCGCCGCATCTTTCAGAGCGGGGTGATTGACCGTAATCAGACCACCGTCGGAGGTGATGGAAACATTCTCCTGCTGATTGGCAGCAGGAGCCGGTTCCTGTTCCGGATCGCCTTCGCGGTCCAGCGAGTACTGCTTGACTCCCAGGAAGCCAATCGTATTGCAGATCAGGAAATCCTGCTGCAGTTCTGCGGGGAAGTGCGTCGACGACAGAATCTCGTCAGCAGCCACTGGACGAAACTCCTTCGTCAGCAGCTCGTGCATCTTGAACCCGTTGCCTTCAGGACGAACCTGGAAGGATCGCCCGCCGGTGCCGTCATTCGCGTAGCAGTAACCCCAGTAATCGAAGCTGGTGCCATGCGGGTTCGGGGAGTTTCCGGCGTGCGGCGTAATCACATAGGTGCGAGGATCAAAGCGGTACATCCCGGAATCGCCGATGTTCAGGTTCTGCTTCCACGGCGTTTCGTGGTTATGAACCAGAAAGATCCCGGACTGCCAGTAGATTCCACCATCAGGCCCCATGATCAGGTTATTGGCTGCATGGTGAGTATCCGATGTGCCCAGCCCCTGCAGCAGGATTGTGCGTTTGTCAGCGACATCGTCACCATCCGTATCTTCAAGGAACCACAGGTCCGGACCGGATGTGACAATCACACCACCGCCCCAGAATTCAAAACCAAGCGGATTGTGGACGTAGGCGAAGATCTTGCGGCGGTCGGCAACCCCGTCGCCGTCATCGTCCTCGAAGATCATCAGCGTATCATTCATCTCCTTCAGTGGTTCCC
>JALRDR010000043.1 GCA_023262145.1 Planctomycetaceae bacterium
GCTGAGCAATGGTCTGTGGAAGACGGGGTGTCGGTTGTCACCTCGGGCGGACTCGACGCTGCCTGGACAGAACGTCGCTATGACCCTGCCGGGCTCTGGGCTTATCAGCCGTTGCAGCCATTCCGGAGATCGGCTGCGGACGACGAAGATGCTCGCAGCAATTCCCTCAGCGCAATCGATCTGCTCATTCAGCGTGCTCTGCCTGACGGGCTGGATGTGGCGCCCCGTGCTGATCGCCAGACGCTCATTCGCCGCGCGACATTTGATCTGACCGGACTGCCGCCTGCCCCTGACGAAGTCGCTGAATTTGTAGGGGATACGAGATCCGATGCAGAGGTGTTTGCGGAGCTTGTGGACCGTCTGCTGCAGTCACCACACTATGGTGAACGGATGGCTCAGCACTGGCTGGATGTCGTTCGTTACGCGGATTCTTCGGGATTTGCGAATGACTTTGAACGCGGGAATGCCTGGCGTTATCGCGACTATGTCGTGCGTGCCTTCAACGCCGACAAGCCATTCGATGAATTCATTCAGGAGCAGATTGCCGGTGACGAAATTGATCCGGGCGACCCTGAGAAGATTATTGCCACCGGGTTTCTGCGGATGGGCCCCTGGGAACTCACCGGAATGGAAGTTGCCAAAGTGGCGCGACAGCGATTTCTGGATGATGTGACGAACAGTGTTGGTGAGACGTTTCTGGGGCACTCACTGCAGTGTGCTCGCTGTCACGATCATAAGTTCGATCCTGTTCCAACCCGTGATTATTACTCCATTCAGGCGGTGTTCAGCAGCACGCAGCTGGCCGAGCGACGGGCAGCGTTTCTGGAGCAGGAAAACACGGGCGGGTTTGCAGAACAGCGGTATCTGGAACAGTCACGGGAGGCGCATCGGGCGGCGTTGGATGAGCTTGACGATGTGATGCTGCAGAATGCAGAGCAGTGGTTTGCCGCACAGCTGCCGGATCTGGCCGAGCAGCAGCAGCAGTGGCTCATGACAGTGCAGCAGTTGCAGCAATCGGCAGGTCGGGGAGGAATCTTCGCTGCTGCGCGGGATGCAATGAAGAAACAGGGGCTGCCTGAGGAGCAGTATCCTCCCAAGCTGGTTGGGTTTACCCCGCAGCAGTTTGGACTGGAGCGGGTGTCTCGCAAGGGACTGCAGCGGCTGCAGTGGGAGTTTGAGCGTTACGAGCCTTTCGCCCTGGCAGTGTATAACGGGCCGACCCCCGACATTCGCAATGTTGCCGCACCAACTCGAGTTCCGGCGGCGGACAAGCAGCGTGGCGAGCAAGAGCAGACTGCGATCCTGACGGGGGGCGATCCATTTTCTCCCGCAGAGGCGGTTCGCCCGGGGACATTGAGCGTCATTGATTCGCTTGTGCCGGCAACAGTTCCTGAGACCAGTGTGGGACGGCGTGCGGCATTTGCGCGGTGGGTGGCCGATGCCGGGAATCCACTGACGCCTCGGGTGCTTGCCAATCGGATCTGGCAGTGGCATTTTGGCCGGGCGATCGCCGGGAATCCCAATAACTTTGGAGCGACCGGAAAGCGCCCAACCCATCCGCTCCTGCTGGACCTGCTCGCTGCAGAACTCATCGACAACGGCTGGTCCGTAAAGTCACTGCATCGACTGATCATGCTGTCGGATGCATACTGTCGTTCGTCGCAGCACCCGGACCCGCAGTCATTGCAGGAACTGGACCCGACCAGAGTCAGTCTGGCTGTATTTCAGCCGCGCCGCCTTTCTGCGGAGGAGCTGCGGGACGGGATGCTGGCTGCCAGCGGCGAGCTTAATCTGACACTCGGCGGCATTCCCTGTCGCCCGGAAATCAATCAGGAGGTGGCCCTGCAGCCAAGGATGGTGATGGGAACTTTTGCTGCAGCATGGGTCGCCAGTCCGCTTCCGGAGCAGCGTCATCGGAGGTCTCTGTATGTGCTTCGGTTGCGTGGTCTGATGGATC
>JALRDR010000163.1 GCA_023262145.1 Planctomycetaceae bacterium
GATGAATCTGACTGCGGCGGAACTCGGCAGCGACGAATCTGAGTTTGAGCTGGTCGGTCTGCATTGTGCCGAGTCACAGCGGGTTGTTGTGCCTCGCGTTCGCGAGTCGCCGGTCAGCCTTGAATGTGAACTGCAGCAGCACCTGCCCCTGGGTGAAGGCCCGGGCGGTGCCAATATCGTGATCGGCCGGATTCTGCATCTGCATCTGGATGATTCCGTCGTGGATGCTCACGGTTACGCAGACCCGGAACTGCTGCAGCTGATCGGGCGGATGGGGGGCAACAGTTATTGTCGGACCGGCGATCGGTTTGACATGCGTCGCCCGAAGCTGTGAGTGCAACAGGGGGGCTGGGTTCCCTGGGGACCTGAGATGCATCGTGCGCAGCCGCCGCCTCCTTGATTGTCGGTCGCTGCGGGGTATTCTGAGACCAGGTGAAAGTTCAATCTGCAGAAAAATTTCTCCGGCGGTCTGGCGATGACATCACTCCCCGGAGTCTGCTCATTACTGCTGAGGGGCCAGAATGTTCCGATTGATGATTCCGCTGATTGCTGTCCTGTTTCCGGTACTGGATTGTGAACCTGTTTCTGCTGGCAGGCACCTGTTCATTCTCTCCGGACAGTCCAATATGGCAGGTCTGGATCCACAGGTGTCATTTCTTCCCGCCGTGCAGAAGGAATTCGGCCGCGAGAACGTGGTTGTGGTGAAAAGTGCCGTTGGCGGTCAGCCGATTCGTCGCTGGTACAAAGGCTGGAAACCGGCTGTGGGCGATTCTCCCAAAGCGGATGGCCAGCTCTATGACAGGATGATACAGAGTGTTCGCAGTGTTCTGCAGGGAGCTCGCCCTGACACCGTCACATTTGTCTGGATGCAGGGGGAGCGTGATGCGAAAGAGCAGCACGGCGCTGTGTACGCTGACAGCCTGAGGGGACTTGTTCGGCAGTTGTGTACGGATCTTGAACGCGAAGACGTCAATTGCGTGATCGGGCGTCTGAGTGATTTCGATCCGGAGGGAGCGAAGTATCCGGACTGGGCGATGATCCGCAAAGTTCAGGTGGAAGTAGCTGAGTCGATGCCGCGCTGGACCTGGGTTGATACGGACGACCTGAACGACGGGCTGAATAAACGTGGAGTCCGGATCATGAATGATCTGCACTATTCGGAAGCCGGCTATCGCACGCTGGGAAGCCGATTTGCGGAACAGGCGATCCGACTGATCCACGAATCAGCCGCTAAGACAGGGAGCTAGCGGTCCGCGAGTGGCGGGATCTGCAATGCAAATGGTGACGCAGGCAGCCCACGGGAATTCACCAGATTCACGGGGGGAGATGGAAAGGCACGCCAGGCGTAACGCAGCAGTCGCGGCTGAGTGATACCGTCAAGGCTGATCGTGAGTGTGTTGACAGCTGTAATCTGAGCCTGAACTGCGTGCACCGTGTTTTCCGCAGAAATGACTTCAAAGTACCGCAGCGGAGCCCCATCGTTGCTTGCGAGTGATTCCCCGTAGTACAGAAAGTCGAGCAGCACACTAGTCTGTTTCCGCCGCAGTGTGTCAGGAATTGGGGAGAGCCCGGCTGAGTTCTGCGGCTCTGTCAGCATCTGTGCAGCCAATGCCAGACGTTCTCCGACGGGTTGCTTACGACGCGGATGGACATCCTGTGGCTCACCAAGATCAATGGTGACCGCCATCGCGGTGTTACTCAGCTGTTGCTGAAAGTGGCGCTGACTGTCACGAAATTCCGGCCAGTGCGGCCGTTCGATTCCCGGAAGCTGAACAAAGACCAGCGGGAAATCAGAGCCCGCAGCATTGCGCCATTCTTCGACGAGGGTGGGAAAAAGAACTCGGTGCTGCTCTACACGCGCCGCAGTTTCTGCATTTGATTCTCCCTGGTACCACACGCTGCCGCGGAATGGCCGTGACAACAGTTTCTGCATTCCGGCAGCCCAGAGAAATCCCGGGCGGAACGGGTGGTTGGGGCCTGAGCTGCCTGAGGGAATTCGGATTCCTGACTGCAGGTGCGGCTGCAGATTCTGGCGGGCGCGAAGCGGACAGAACTCACCATGGAGCGGGTTTGAAGTCCAGCCGTATGTTGTGAGCGGCGCTAATTGCGGGTGCTCTGAAAACGCTTCGAAGGGGATCCAGGCTTCTGTCGGTGACCCGCCGACGGCAAGAGAGATCAGGCCGATCGGGCGTCCGGTCAGTTGCAGCATGGTGTGACCAAAGTGCCAGCCAACAGCAGAAAACGCTGCGGCTGTTTGTGCGGTGGACTCTGTCCATGACCCGCGAAAAAAACGCTCCGGCTGCAGATGGTGCAGTTGTGTTGTTGGGAATGGAGCGGACGTCCCGGGTGTACCGGGAGGCAGGTGCAGTAATCGCAGTGAAGGGATCGACTTCTCAGCCAGTGATTGTTCCTCGGGTAATGTCTGCTGCAGTGGCCATTCCATATTCGATTGCCCGGCACAGATCCAGATGTCACCGCTGAGCAGATTGATCAGCCGTAGTTCTGCTGAATCGTTGAAGATGGTGCACTCCAGCGATTCTGCGGACGCAGGCAAGGCCGGGAAATGCAACTGCCAGCGTCCATCTGAAGTGCACAGCGATTGTGAGCTGATCGTCGTGCTGCCGGATGAAGTGGCGATGATTCCGTGCACTTTGGTTCCGGGTGCAGCAGTTCCGGAAAAGACCACTGCCTGGTCCGCCTGCAGCATCATGTTGTTCTGAAACCACGGATCCAGCTGCAGAGAAACGTCGGGAGTGTCCTTGATTTCAAGCCAACGCCGGGCCAGCCTCGCGCCAATTTCCAGCTTGGCAGCCTTGTCGAAATGGAGTCCGTCATACAGTTGTGGCTGCAGGTCCATGGTGTCGATGTATTCCAGCGTGGAGTTCGCTGCGGCTACTGCGGTCTGCTGCTGGCGGACCAGATTTCGCTGCAGCCCGGGGGCTGCGATACCGGCAATCAACAGCCGCGCGTCGTCCGCGAAAGGCAGGTCTGCCCGCAGGTTGCTGAGCAGCAGCTGCATGCGTTCACCAGCCGCCGTTGCCTCAGACAGCCCATCGCTTTCACCCTGCAGTACGAGGATCGCAGCGATCCTCACTTTTCTGTGAGGCGGAATACGACTGATGGCTGCATGGACAGTATCCACCACGTGCTGGTACATGTGGCTGTCGGCTGCCCCCTTGAGCCAGAAGCTGTTGCCTCCCCCGGCGCGGGAGGCCTTGATGACCGCGAAGTTTCCGTGGCCCGCTGCCGCCAGCGTGCGGGCAAAGCCGATCTCCGGTCCCCAGAAGACGGGATTCACGCCGCTTCCCTGCTGAGACTGCAGGGGCAGGAAGCGACTGCCGGAGGTTCCGAGCAGAGCTGCGGATGTGGGGCCGGGACGCGTTGATCGATTGCTCCAGTAGAAGGGGATTGTTGCATCCAGAGCTGAGGTTGGGGCGTCAGGAGCACTGGCATCGGCGGGGTCGACCGTGCCGAGAGAGTTGGACTGTCCCGTCAGAATGAACAGGTCCATTACGGAATCTGCATCACCCTCGAAGGCGGTCTCAAAGTCAAACCCGGTGATGTCCGTCAGCGGGATCCGCTGAAACGTCATCTGTGCCTGACTGCCCTCGTAGAGAATTCCCACAGTATGTTCATCGATCATTGTCAGGCAGGAATACCCAGCACTGCGGCCTTCATCCAGCAGCAGGCGGTACTGCGCCGGCCACGTAATCCCGCGATCAGCGGATGCCTTGATCATTATTCGCTCACGAGCGGCTGTACTGTCCGGATTTGAGAACAACA
Source organism: Planctomycetaceae bacterium (assembly GCA_023262145.1). Lineage (GTDB taxonomy): Bacteria > Planctomycetota > Planctomycetia > Planctomycetales > Planctomycetaceae > SXXK01. Next base: position 3,784 of record JALRDR010000163.1, read on the forward strand.
GCCAGTCTGCGGCGGCTGCTGTCTTTCCTGAATCCAGCAGACTCGCCATGCACGCACCCGGTTCGGTCAGTGCCAATCGAGAAGTCGGATGCTCCTCCCAGGTCTCCCCCAGATCGCAAGTAATCATTACGACGCGGGCGGACTGCCGGTTGTAGCGACAGTTGAGCATCAGCACACCGGGTTCAATCTCCACTACCTGTGACTCAGTCGTGTCGTCGAACGCTGCGGTACCGATCTTCCATGTCTGGCCGTGATCTCTGGAATAAAGAATTGTGGAATGGGGAAGTCGATGTGCAGTGCGGTCGTCGGGTGAGGGCGGATCCTGGTACTGTGCGGCAAACACCAGCGTGCCGTCCTGCATGGTGATACCGCTGCCGGGCCCCTGCAGCACGAAGCTCCATTCTGGTCGTTTAATCTGCCTGGTGATGTTGATCGGTTCCGACCAGGTCAGTCCGTCATCGTTGCTGCGGACCAGCATCAGTTGCCCGGTTTCAGCGGGTTCAAGTCCTGGTCCGGAACCATTCCACGACCGATTGCCATGGCTCCATGTGGCAGCAACCCAGATGGTTCCGGTGGCTTTGTCCACCAGAACCGCGGGGTCACCGATCCCGTCAGAGCGCCATGCCGGATCATTGCCCTGGTCCATGATTGTTCGGGTTGGTTCCCACGTCCTTCCGCCGTCTGTTGACCGCGACATACCGACGTCAATATCACCCGGCAGGTCACCTCCACTGCGGCGGCGCAGATCATAGACGGCAATGAGCGTGCCTTTGTTGGTGGTGGCAAGACCTGGTATTCGGGAGGTGTGCACACCGTCGTCGCCGCCAAGCCGTACGGCATAGCCGGGACGCTGGCTGGAGGGCTGACCGTAAACGGGAACAGTTTTGCCATCATTGAACTGAATGGAATCAACCCGTGCTGTGAGCAGTTCTTCCAGTGTCAGATCGGCACGCACTCGTCCGACCAGCCAGATCTCGTTATCGCCCTCGCGGAGCAGCAGATCGCTCGGAACAGGGAATAGTTCATCCCGGTTTGGAGCGGATGTGGTCGTTTTCGGCATGACCGACGGGGATGTCGAAATGCCGACGGCTGAAACCGGCGGACGTTCCTGCAGCAGAGCGACGTGAGCATGTACGGCTTTTACGGTCAGTGGATTCAGGGTTCCCTCCGTGATAATCCTCAGGCGGACGAGGGGACTGGCATCGGCTCGGATCAGTGCCGGTAGTGTAAACGGAACCTGCTCAACGCTGATGATCTTTTGCGGAATAGCCGGGGCGATGCGAATGTCATCGATAAGAACACCGGTTCCGGGCGGGCTGGTAACACTGAACCGCAACCGGCGAATATTCGGATCAGCCAGCGGAATGCGGACCTCGTTCAGAAATGCTCGCCCGACGCGGACGGTACTGTCGCCGTTGAAGATTTCCTGCCAGCCGTCCGGGGTGTTCTTTTCAATCCGGAACGAAAAAGGCAGCCGGGACGTCCAGCGTTCAGCCACGAACGTGAGATGTCCGGAAGTATCGCATTTCGGATCAACATCCAGCAGCAGGGTTGTTCGTTCCCCACCCGTCAGCTGCAGACACTGTTTTCCGGTGTGTGCATGCGCGTCATCAATAATGGACAGGCCCCGTTCAGATCGAAGAGTTCCGATGAGTGTTTTGAGTTCTCCAATCTCGCCGGCCGGATAGTTCTCGAAGCTTTCTGGTTCCTGCGAGTCAGCGGCCGCTGCTGCGGATGCAGAGTACAAAAGAGGGCC